>URPS01000004.1 GCA_900549855.1 uncultured bacterium
AGAAATTCTCTTTTGAGGATATTCTCGCCGGAACTGATGATGTTCAGTATGCGAAAGATAGTCTTGGCGAATACGCAAGATATGGTGATGAAAGCGTATCAGGCGGTCTTGAATAATAAATACTTATGGTAAGGCAGTCTTTTGACTGCCTTACTTTAAAAGGTGATTTTTATGATTAAAACCATTGCAAAAAAACTTTCTGTTTTTATTTTAGCTTTATCATTGCTTTTAATGTCTGCCGTTCAGTTTAGTGCAGACTCATACCTTGTAAGTAAAGACGGTTTTTATTATTTGATTGAAAATTCTGAGGCGGTAATTTACGGATATGATTATAATAATCGTACTACCGATATTGTAGTGCCGAACACAATCAGTGATTACCCTGTAACAAAAATTGCTCCTCGTGCATTTTCAAACAATACTAAGCTTACAAGCATTTCATTTACAGACGCTATGTCTTTAAAGAGCATTGGCAAATATGCTTTTTACGCTTGCAGTTCTATTGAGGAAATTATAATTCCCGGTTGGCTAAACAGCATTGGCGAGTTTGCTTTTCAGGATTGCACAGCTTTAAAGTCGGTGTCAATTTACAGTAATGTTTCCGTAATTCCCGAGCAGGCATTCGGTAACTGTAAATCGCTTGAAAAGATTAATATTCCAAGTACAGTAAAGTCTATTGGCAGCTATGCTTTTTATAACTGTTCTGCACTTACCGAGCTTACACTTTCAAAGAACATAACGGATATTGCAAACGGTGCTTTTTACAACTGTCCTAACCTAACTTTATATGGCTATTACGATACAGTTGCTGAAAGCTATGCCGAGCAGAACAACATTCCTTTTGTTCATCTTGATAAAAAGGTGATTTTTGGCGATGTGAACTTTGACGGAGGTGTTGATGTAAACGATGTTACTCAAATTCAGATTTACATTTCCGGCGAGTTATCGGTTTTGCCTGACAGCTACGCTTTAAAGGCTGCCGATTTCAATCAGGACAATGTTATCGATGTAAATGATGTAACAGCTGTTCAGATGTTTATTGCAAATAAAGCTTAATACTTAAACTTAAGCACAGGTGGCAACATCTGTGCTTTTTCTTGCTTATTTTTAGATTTTGTTATATAATAAAATTTGGTGATGTTATGCCGATTTACAAAATTGCTGATATTATAAGCGATATAAGACCTAAATTTCCGACATTTGAAAAAAATGCAAAGAATTATGAGTATTCGGGCAACGAACCTGTTCAAATTAAAATTTCGATTCGTGAGGATTATATACGAAAAAGAGCAGAAAAAAATACTCACTTAACACTTGGTAATTTGGAATCAATTTTTCTTGCCGATACTTTCAATAAAAAAATTCTGAAATATAATGCAATATTTCTCCATTCGTCTGCAATCCTTTATAAAGGCAAAGCGTATCTTTTTTCTGCCGATTCGGGAGTGGGCAAGTCAACGCACACAAAACTGTGGATAAAAAAATTCGGCGCTGAAAATGTACAGATAATCAATGATGATAAACCGATTATCAGATTTATTGACAATGATTGGTATGTGTACGGTTCGCCATTTGACGGCGGAAGTGGGGTAAACACTAATACTCGTGCAAAACTCGGCGGCATTATTTTTCTTGAAAGGGCAGAGATGAACAGTATTGAAGTCCTTGACAAAAGCAGTATTTTTTCAAGAATATATAAAAATACGATTAAATTTTCTCTTGATGATGAATATGCGGGATATATGTTAAATACGGCTGATAAGTTGATTAAGGAAAATTATTTCTATTTGCTAAAATGCAATATGAATATTGAAGCGGCGGAAATTTGCGAAAAATTTTTACTGACAGGAGACAAAAGAAAAAATGCTGTGGAATAGAGATAAGCTGTTTTGCGATATTAATCCAACGTGCTATAAGATTTCTTTACAGAAAGAAATTGTAAAGCGTCATGTACAAAATATGTTGAGTAAAGAAAAATTTGCAGGAAAAATCAGTAATCAGAAACTCCCAAATCTTGTATCAGAACATCATTCGCATCTGATAAAAAGAGGAAAGGGAATTGATCCGGTTTTACAGGAAAATAAAGCAGTTAACATTGCACTTGCAAATAAAAATGTTAAAAATATAAAAGCTGCCATTAAATTTTATAATCAAGCATTAAAAATAAATCCGGCATCTTATCTTGCATGGTTTAATCTTTCACACCTTTATAGTATCGAAGGAGAGGCTGAAAATGCCGTATCGGCTTTAGAGACATGCAAAAAGATTAAGCCTAATGACATTGATACTGATTATTTTTTAAGTCTTGCTTTAATGAGAACAAAAAATTATGACAAAGGTTTAAAGCTCTTTGAAACACGTCTTTGTCGAGAAACAGCAACTGCGCTTCAAAACAAAACTTACCCAAACAAAGCTACAAAAGAAAATTTGTGGAAAGGCGAAAATATCAAAGATAAAACCATCTATGTTTATTACGAAGCAGGTTTTGGCGATGTAATCATGTTTGCAAGATATTTACCACTACTTGCAGATAAATGTAAAAAGATATTATTTTTACCGCAAAAACCGCTTGTGCCTTTATTTAGGGATAATCCTCTCGGCATAGATGAAATTATTGATAAATATATACCGGAATGCGACATGAATTTTGATGTTCACACTCCGCTTTTGAGCCTGCCATATTTACTTAAGCTCAAAGGTGACAAAGTTTTTGCGTATTCGGAAGGTTACATACGACCAAATAAAGAACTTGCAGCTGAATACAAAAAGAAATTTTTTGATAATGACAAAATTAAAGTCGGTATTAAATGGCAAGGAAATACATACTATGACCAAGACAGAGTTATTCCGACACATTTCTTTAAACCATTAATGGAAGTTGAAAATACGCAATACTACTCATTCCAAACTTTTGAAGGTTCTGAAGATGCAAAAGAATTAGATGGAATTGTAGATATCGGCAAAGACTTAATCGACTTTGGACAAACCGCTGCAGCTTTAAGCAACTTGGATTTGGTGATTTGTAATGACACTTCTCTTGCTCATTTAGCAGGCGCAATGGGAATTCCTTGCTGGATAATCTTACCTTACGAAGTTAATTGGAGATGGCATACAGATTTAAGCGTTTGTGATTGGTACGATAGCGTAAAACTCTTCCGCCAACATTCTGTTGGTGATTGGCAAAGCGTTTTTGACGATATTTTGAGCGAAATGAAACCGGAATAATCCAAAACAGGGAGTAGCCGTTTGCGAATGTTAATGAGCATTACGGATACGGGTGAGGGGATGAACTCTCTGGACAAGAGTACTGTATCCACCCTCATCAAGGCTCCGCCCAGCTTTTCTTGGATTATTCGGGGTGTCGGCAGAGTAACGTCTGACCTCCACATTACGGGCTTACGCCCTACCGAAAATACGCTCTCCCCTCAAGGGCGAAGCGTGAAATGCGCCGACTTATTGCAATTCCAAAATGCCGTCATTGCGAGAAAATCTGTGATTTTCGTGGCAATCCATTACTTTAGCATTTGGTTGTCATTTAGCCTTACGTAAATCTACTAGTCTAGCGACTGGATTGCTTCGTTTTACACTACACTTACTAGCTTGTAGGTTACACTACACATTTGAAAGTGAAGTGAGAAACGCTCGCAATGACGCACATTTGAAAGTGAAGTGGAAAACGCTCGCAATGACGCAAAATAAGACTACACTTTATACATCTTTTTTAAATCATCCCAAGAAATTTTAAATTGGGCTTTTGTAAACACTTTATCTTTATACTCATTAGTTCCGCTGCCGCCAAAATTATCACAGTATTTACACATTTTTACTTCTTCTCTAGCTTTTTGTAATAAATTTCTTATATGAGTATATTTTTCATTACGCCAAGCATCAATTACACTTTCTTTAGTCAAATCTCCTAAGGTAAAACAACCTTTTGGATCATTACAACATAATGACAATTTACCATCAGGTCGTATTATCATTTGTTTAAAAGGTAATAAACACGAGGTTTTTAAGTGATAAACATTTTTTCTGTTTTTCGAATTTCCGCCACGATTGTTTCTTATTGCATGTTTATTGATAAATTGAAATATAACTTTATTTTGCAATTCTTCATTTTCCAAACAATATTCAATAATTGGAGTTATGTTTTTAGGAAATTTGTTTTTAGGGTTATCATAGTACACATCAACACAGAATGTATCACAGTATGGTATCAATTTTTTAAATTTTTCGAGATTAAGCAATGTTCCGTTTGTAAAAAAGCTGAAATGATTGTTAGGCAATTGTTCCTTTGCATATTTTGCAAACTCAAATATTCTTTTATCCATCAAAGGTTCATTGTTTGAGAATAGTTGCATTCTTCCGTCATATTGAATATCCCTTAATTGATGAATAATATCGTAGAACAAGTTTTCTGACATTAACTTAAATTCTCTTGTATCATCATAACGATTCACCGGACAAAAATCGCACTCACCATTACAACGATTGATTGTTTCAATTTCGATTGTACTGAAAATAGGAAATGGTGTTTGTTTCTGTAACTCGTCAATCATTTTTTGCGTAGGCAAAAATCTTTTATTATCTTTATTAATTTTATTAGGAATTAAAACATATTTTTCATAAAACCTTGGATTTTTAGATAATAATTTGATAATAAATTTATTTAAATATCCCAACAAAATCAATACTTTATATTTCATATTTGTTCCTCATTATCTTAAACAACTTCTGCTATTAGAACAGTATCATCTAATATGCCATTTTTTGTAGCTTTTCTGATTTTAAATCTGTATCCTAAGTTTAGATTTTCAATTTTTGTTTTTATTTCAAAAAAATCTTCTCCGGTATGGTATATTGCAATAATTAATGCTGGCTTTTGTGACTTAATAGTATCTAATGCTCCTTCTAAAAAGTCTTGTTCAGCTCCTTCTACATCAACTTTTATTAATCCTATTTTTAAATTTTCATTTTTTACAATATCATCTAATTTATCAATTTTTATTGTTTCTTGTTTGTTTATTTTATGCTCTTTTCTATCTTGCCTTAGTGTTGCACCAACACCGGAACTATCAAATATACTGATTAACAATTCTTGCTTATGACTTCCGAGCCCGAATTTATAAGGAATTATTTTACCGAAATTATTTATTTTTATTGTTTTCAACAAATCGTCATAACTAGAAGTTACAGGTTCAAAAGCGAGTACATTTTTATTGGTGTATTTTTCAAACAAAATAGCGCTATCACCTATAAAAGCTCCAACATCAACAATATCACCATTTTTTACTTTGTCTAAAGTTTTTAGTTCAGTAATAAAATATTTATCCCAAAATATTTGGTTGTTAAAATGATTTCTTGGGAGTGCAAAATTTTCGTAATACCAAACACCGTTTTTTTCTTTTAAAACTTTATTTTTATGTAAATTTGCCAAGTATAATGTAAGACTTTCCCAAATGGTTCTTGTGTAATAAATCTTATTTTTAAGTACATAAGAAGATATTCTTCTTAAAACTCTTTTTATTGTAATTCTACTTTTCAAATCAGTATTTTTTAGTAATGATTTTTCAAGTACTTTATCCTCTTTGTTTCTAATAATATCTTTGAAAGTTTTATTATTTGTTTTTGCGTAATCAATTAAATATATTTCACTTTCTAAAATTTTAGCAATTATTGAAGGAATTATTTTTGATAAGAAAATTAGAATTTTATATTTCATTTTTTACACCTGTTTCATAATCTGTTTTATTATATTAACAGCTTTTACACTTGCAGTACCATCATCTACACAATTTTTTTCTTCTAAAAACTTGTCTACTTCTTTTACATACTTTTCATTGTCAAAATGTAGAATATTATATTCCAGTTCTTTATTGTTATGTGCAATTGGAAACGGTGTTGCTTCGAGTGGATAATAAAAACCTCGTTCATTATTATATTGTTCAATATCTTCTGCATATATAAAACAAGGCTTTCTTGTCAACATAAAATCAAACATGCAACTTGAGTAATCTGATATTATTGCATCAGAAATATATAACAATTCTTGAATATCATGATAAAGTGATACATCACGTTGATATTCTGATTGGTGAGTTAAATACTCAATTTTATTAACTAACTTTGGATGAAATTTTGACAAAATATTCCATTGACCACCGATTTTATTCTCTAAAATAGCTCTAAGTCTTTCATAGTTTAAATTATAACAATCAATTCTTAAATTATCCCTAAAAGAAGGAACGTATAAAAGTATTTTTGTATCTTTATTAATTCCAATTTTATTTTTTATACTTAATTTAAGAATTTCGTCATTTTTAAAAAATATATCATTTCTGGCATGTCCTATTTTTTCAATTCTTTTGTTAAAATGTCTTGATTTTTTATAAACTTCATTTTCAAATTCACTATTTGATAACATAATATCGAGACTATTAATATCTTTTGTCAGAAAATAAGAAAAATTTTTATTTTTTGCAAAATTTTCTGCTGCAAAATCAATACGTTTTATACCTAATGATCCATGCCAAGTATTCAAATATTTTTGATCTTTCTTTTTTTCTAAACCTTTTTTAAAGAATTGCATTTTATTTGCATTATCAAGCCAAAGCTTTGAAGTTGATAATTCATACAGACAAGCCATAAAATTTTTAATATCAACCAATTTTACCTGAGGAGGAAATTCGTTATTATTTATAAACTCTTGCTGTGTTAACCAAACCAATTTATATGGTAAATTTTGTCTTATAATTTCTTCTGTAATATATTTCAGATTACAACCATAACCTGCATAGCCCTTATGAGAACACAAAACTATTTTATTTTCATCTACGGGAAGCCAAGCAAAAAATAAATTAAATATAAATCTATTTATACTTAGTGAATGATTTAATAAAAAAGTTAATATCTTATACTTCATTCTTTCTATCCCTATTCATACTTTTTATCAATCTATCAAGCATTTCTTGCAGCATAATTTGAGGTTCCCAACCTAAACGGAGTAATTTATCAGAATTCAAACAGCATTTAATCTCCGGAGGATACTCCTTATGTTCTTTAGTTTCGTATTTAATATCAAGATTTCCCATCTTTGCAAATTTTTCGGCAATTTCTCTTATCGAACATTTAGTGTCAGAATTAGCAACATTATAAATTTCTTTATTCTTGCCATCAATTAAGATTGACAAAATTCCGCTCACGCAATCTGTAATATAGCAATAATTTTTTGTAGTTTCACCTTTTGTATGGAGAACAATATCTTGTTTTTTTATTACACTTCTGGCGAATTGAGCAAAAACTCGGCTATCATTGTATTCGATTCCGGCTCCGATTATTTGTGTTAATCTTGCAATTTTTGTATCAATTCCGTATTCTGTAGAATAATCAACACAAAGGTTTTCTGCCATTCTTTTTGCAAGAGGATAAGAGCTCCTTGGGCTTGTTATATCAATTTGTCCAACATTATCATCTTCTTTTATCTCCAAATCAGAATCAATTGAACCATAAACTTCTATTGAAGATAAAAAAACTGTAGATATAACTTTTTTTTCTTTTGCAAAATCCAAAACCCTTTTTGTACCATCTAATATAATAGAAGCCGTAGTTGCAGGTTTTTCCAACATGTATTTTGATTGAGTATTACTTGCGCAGTGGATAATGTAATCAACATTTCCTGTATATTCAATCGGTTCTATGATATCTTGTACAATTATTTCAAGATTGCAATCATCAATAATATGTTCAAAAATCTTATGCGCTTTTTCTAAATTCCTAACCAAAGCAACAATTTTTGTATTCAAATTTTTTATTCTATTTGCACACAAAAATGCCAAAACAGTTTCACTGCCAATAAATCCTGTTGCTCCTGTAATCAAGACAGTTTTATCTCTGAATTTGTCAAAAACAGAATTTTTAACAAGTTCTTCTAAATCTTGTTGTCGTATATTGTTTTCTGTTTCAAATTGTCTTGGCATTATTTTCCTCTTGGTATTTCAAAATCCCTTCCAAAATATACAAATCAGAAGGTGTGGTTATTTTTATGTTTCCAAATATTCCTTCCACAAGGTGTGTTTCTTTTCCGTATTTGAAAAACAATGTGCAGCAATCGACAATATCTTTATAATTTTTGTCTTCTTCTCTAGCTTTCAGATGTAATTGATAAATATCTTCCAAAACAAAACTCTGCGGAGCTTGTGCACAAAATGTTTCTTTTCTGATTGGAACATTAGTCGGTTTAAATTTATCTTTGCTTATCAAAATTGTTTCATAACAAGGTGTTGAAGTAATTGCCGTACCAAATTGTTTTACGCTTTCGATATTTTTGTTGATTAAATCCTCTGTAATTATTGGTCTAACACCATCATGGATTAAGACGGTAGAATTTTTCGGACAATCTTTGTAGGCAGCATCAAGAGCATTAAAAATAGAATCAAGCGCACAACACCCGCCACACACAATTTTTGCGACTTTGTCTATGTTGAATTTTTGCAACAATTCTCGTGTATATTCAATATACTCATTTTTGACTGCGAGATAAATTCTATCAATATTTTTGTTGTTTTGAAAATGAAGAAGTGTGTGTACTAATATCGGTTTATTGTGTATTTCAATAAACTGCTTGGGTAGCGTAACACTACCATTATTAAGACGTTCACCGACTCCACCTGCAAAGATTATTGCAATATTCATTTATTCAAAAATTTCCTTTAATAATGTGAAAAAAGGTTTGTCCAAAAGAGGTAATACTTTTATTTTTGTACCGGAAAATTTATTATGCATAAAATCATCCATAATCGGTAAAAATTTTAAAGCACCTATTAAAATGTAATCAGGCTTATAATCTATGATTTTGTTAAGCGGAATTTTTTTAAATCCCAATAATTCCTGTCCTTCTTCAGACTCTTCAAATTTTCTGTCAGAAACACCGATTATATTGATATTTGATAAATCATACTTCTTCAAAATTGTCTGAAAAACCAATCCTGTGCCATATACAACAACTTTTTTGTTTTTCAATTTTTTGTTTAACTTTTTTAATTGCTTCTCAAATTCATATTTATTCAATAAATCTTTTATATCGTCTGACATATAAACCCCTCTCAACAAAATTTTATCTTAATTTGATAAACTTTGCAATATAGATTGGTTTTCAATTAAAAAAAATTAGCCCAAAACAAATTTTATAAACTAATCCAAATCAGGTTCGCCATTCATTAGTTTTAGTATCTCTATAACTCTTGGCATTTGGCAATCAAAGGAATAATGAGCCTTTCTAATTGAGCAAGCTTCACAATTACCGTTGAGTTTATAGCATTCAATTGCTTGTTCTGTCCAATTTTTAGTAATAGAACAAGAAATTTCCATTGGTTGAATTACTTGGTTTAACATTACACACTCCCCCACAAATGCATGTTAAACCACAAATAGACATTCTACATCATTTATTCATATGATTTATTCCAAATAAAGATTGCAAATATTTGCCAGCTTTGTTCATTTTCTCTTCTTTTGTAATAGGCATTGCCTCAATAGATTCAAGAGTTTGAATAACTTTATACGGTTCATCATTTATGTTGCATTTTTTTAGTGCGATTTCCCAATTCCTGTAATCGATTTTATCGTCAGCATGAATTAAACCGGCATATAAACCGGAAAGAACAGTCTTTTTAAAGATTTTTCTAACATATTTAATCTTTTCACCGGCATCGGGGGCTTCTACATTTGCACTAGCACGATTAATAAAAACTTCCAAAAGTTTTGCTGTAGTATTACCATAAGGTTTGTCATAAAGCGTATTTATCTCATCAACAAGTTTTAATTTACCTTTGCTTGTTACTATATTATTAGGGTTGATAGAATCAAAAATGCCGTAACTTCTTGTTCCAAACTTCATTTCGTTTAATTGTGCCAAATCACAAGCAAGTTCATTGTAATTGTGCTGCGGAATTCGAGCAAATCTTGGCAGGTATTTTTCTAAATAGTATTTCTTCACTCTTCCTGAACCAAGAGTTTTGGTCATATGTTCAGGAACTCCGGCAGGCATTTGTGGTCCTACATTTTTGAGTATTTGCAATTTCCCCAATTGCACAATAGCTTCGCCAAAATAATTTCTTAAATTTTTAAATACATCTTGTCCCCAAACTAAATTATTGCCAATATTATTTTTGTTGATATTAGCGTCAAGCGGTACTCTTGCCGCATATTTTTGAGTAATCTTAAATACAGCGTTATGAGTTCCTTCACCAATAAATCTACTTGGACGCAATATATCTTGGAGTGCATTCTTGATTTTTTCAATTAAAACTTCTGATTCAACCGCTTTTAATTCCGGATTTGCTGCAACCAAGTCCAAAATTTTTTCTACTTCTCTGGAACGTCCTTTGAAAGCAGGTTTCTGATTGTATGATAGTGTATTATAGCTATAAATTGTATTATTTGGAATATTCATATGAGTTATAAAACAAATCAAAAAAATAATTGCCTTTTGTGTTAATAAATGTAAAATTGCCGGCATGTAAGTGTAGTATAAAATACCGGTAATGACATGGCAAAAATCTGTCGGTAGCGTGTCATATTTGTATATCTCAAGCAATGACAGTATTCTGGTAATTCCTACCAAGAAGCTGTCCTTTTATCTATGTGCGCAGCACCATGGCGCAGTTTGTACCGCCAAAACCGAATGAGGTGGAAAGACAGGTTTTTATAATTTTCGTTTTGGTGTTGACATCTGCGAGCCAAATTTGAGGTAAGTTTTTGTCATACTTGTTATCATAGATATGTGGAAAAACTTGATTTGTATTTGACTCAAGCAATTTGCAACAAAGCGCAGCTTCAATGCTAGCTGCAGCACCTAAACAGTGACCGGTCAGTGGTTTTGTAGAACTTGCAGGTACGTTGTTCCCAAAAATTTCTGAAATAATTTTAGCTTCCATTAAATCATTTGAGTGCGTCCCCGTACCATGCAGATTTATGTAATCAATTTCATCAGGATTCATTTCTCCCAACGCAAACTCAATGGCTTTTTTCGCCTCTATTCCCATTGGATCCGGTGTTGTAGAATGATAAAAATCTGTAGTTTCGCCGATACCGGTTATTTCTATTCCGGCTCCTTCTTTTTGAACAATAAAAGCTGCAGCGCCTTCGCCAATATTAATACCTTTTCGATTTTCACTAAATGGAATTGTCACATCTTTTGATAAAATTTCTAATGAATCAAAACCGTAAACAGGAACTTTGGCTATAGAATCAACACCTGCAACAATAATTGTTTCTGCAATACTCAAATCCAAAAGTTCTTTTGCGATTGCAAAAGCTTTTATACCGGAAGAACAAGCTGTTGAAACGGATGTGTAATAATTTTTAAATCCGTAATAATTGTGCAAAAATTCAGCAGGATTGCCTATTTGAAAATGCTTGGAGTTTTTTGATGTTTCGTATTCTTCTACTCCTGAATTTGTCGTTGCAACAACTATGGCTGTCGTTGTTTTATCAAGCTTTTCAATTTCTAAAGGTTCTAACACTTTGAGCAAAAGCTTGTTGCAACGTAAATTATAAGCTTCATCATTAATATTAGGTAAATCACATTTTATTAAAGCAAGCCGATTGTTTTGGAGATAATCAAAATGAGTGTTATCACCGGCAATGGCTTTTTTGTAAATATCGTCTATATTTTGTCCAAGATTGCAAATTGCATTGTATTTTTTAATAATCATTTTATAGTATAATCTTAGCATGAAAAATTTACCTTTTTGTATTGAAAAATTTAGTTATATAGTATCAGAAGAACAAATTGATGTTTCATTTATTTCGCCGCTTGTCAGACGAAAATTAAGCTTGTTGGATAAGGCTGCTTTAACAACAATGTTTAAAGTTTTTGAACTTCAAGATGTGGAAGAAATAGTTTTTTCTTCAGAATATGGTGAGTTTACAAGACTTGATAATTTAATTAAACAATATCAAGAATTTGGAGAAACTTCTCCTGCTGTATTTTCGACTTCTGTACACAATTACCCTGTTAGCTTTTTTACTTTGTATAACAAATTAAATCTACCGTATTGTGCATTGTCAGCAGGCAAGAGTTCACTTGGAGCAGGACTTGTAAAATCGCTACAAAAACGAACTTTGTTTACTTATGCTGATATTTATGATGGGGTAAAAAGTGTGTCTTGTATAATTTCACCTAACAAAAGTGGATTAGAATTTTCTGTTGGTTCTTACGAGAACGAAAGTTTTGAAAATTTTATTGCATTTTTAAAAGAGGATAAAAAAGAATTCTTGACAGAGTTTGGCAAGTTTTTTTATGTGTAATATTTGTTAATAAAATTTGAAATTGAGAGCAATTTTTTAACACATTTTTTCTTTATAAATATAGAGATGTAAATCTGGGGAAATGGATTATGAATGCAGGAATATTTTTAAAGGGAAAAGATAGATGTATCACTGAATACCGTTTGATGACAGGTGGCATGAAGGATATGCGAAAACAAATTACTAACAACTATAATATTGGTAAAGAACTTGCAAATATTAATGGAACCGCTAAAATTCCAACAATAGCAAAAAGCATTGTTAAAAATACTAAAGTTACTAAAAAACAGGTACCTGCGCTTGCTGCGCTTATAGGTACTTTTACACCAATTCCGATAGGAGGACCTATTGGGTATGTATTAGCTCGAATTATTGGAAAAATTTTATAGATACGTAGATGCGTAGAAGATTAGAGGCTTAGCAGATTTTAAATTGCTATGCGTCTTCGCATCTACGCCTCTTCGCCTCTAACTAACTTTCCCCATCACTACTCGTTTTTTAGCGCCGGTACAAGATGGAAGGTTGTTTGGTATTCCATAATAATTGCAATAACCAAGAAGTGCAAAAGCCATAACTTCTTTGAAATTATTCGATATACCATAATCTTCATGCGTTTTAAGTTCAATATGCTTAGGTAGATAAGTTCTTAAAAACTTCATCATTGTTGGATTGTAAGCTCCACCACCGCCAATTATTGCTGTATCTACATGAACATTTGGGTAAACAAATCTTTCGTAAGATTGCGCAATTGTTTTTGCTGTAAGAGCGGTTAAAGTTGCAATAATATCAGCAGGTTCAGATGGAGCAATTTTTAAAATATTTTCAATGTATTTTGTAGAAAAATACTCTCGACCTGTCGTTTTTGGTGGGTCAAGGTAGTAATATTCATCTTGCAAAAGACAATCAAGCCAACTTTCACAGATATTACCGCTTGCAGCAATTTCGCCATCTTTATCGTATTTTTTTCCAAAAAGTTTTTGAACACAGTAATCAATCATAATATTACCGCAACCATTATCAAAACCGAATGTTTCACAATCATCAGAAACTACCGTAACATTGGATATTCCGCCAATATTTTGAATAAGGGAGTTTTTGAACCACTTTTCATCTGCAAAACAGACTAAAGGCGCACCCTGACCGCCTGCGGCAATATCACGTTCACGAAAATTTGATATAACCATGCAGCCGGTATCTTCTGCTATAACAGAGCTTTCGCCTATTTGCAGAGTACTCTTGAGAGAAATATTATCAAGTTTTTCATCAAACGGATAATGATAAACTGTTTGCCCATGACTTGCAATTAAATCAGGTTTGCCAAATTCTTCTATCAAAATATTTGCAGCATTTGCAAAACATTTTCCGACTGCAAAATTAAGCTGGCATAATTCTTTTATATTTATATCACCTCGAAACGCAGAAAAAATCTTGGCTCTAATATGTTCCGGATAAGAATAATTTATTCCACGAATAAGTTTTACCGACATATCCGGATTAACTTCACAAAGTCCTGCGTCTATCGAATCACAAGACGTACCTGACATTAAACCTATAACTAGTTTTGTTTCTTTCTCTTCCATAATTTGATTATAGTATGAAAGTGAATATATGAATATGTTAGTTCTTTTATGATACAATTTTAATAGAGAAACACTGCTCAATCTCACCTAGCAACAACGTATTTGAGTGGCTTACGGCTAGAAAGTGAGGTACAACGATGAGAAGTTGGCTAACAAAAATAGTAGTGCTGGTAACACTACTATTTTTATCAATTTTAAGTTGTTGGTAAGAGAAAAGTGGATGCTGGTAGTACTGTGAATGCTATCAGCATTTCTCTTATACAAGTATTATAAACTAGTTTGTAACCATTTTCAAGTGTTATGGTACGTTGTGTTAAATATTATGTTATACTTTCATTATGTTTTATTTTGAAGATTTTAATGGCACAAAGATTATGAAGAGTGATATGCTAACAGAAGTTACAGCATATTTTACGACACGTGGAGAAGTTAGTTTTCCTGAATCAAAGAGGATTATTCATCCTACACAAACACATAGCGACCATGTGGAAATTGTGGATGAGAGAATTGATTATCCTGATACAGATGGATTAATTCTGACAAACACTGAGGATACGGTTTATTTGAAGTTTGCTGATTGCACTCCTTTGATTTTTTATGATAAAGAAAATAAAATCGGAGCGGTATCTCATGCCGGTTGGCGTGGAACAGCTGCTAAGATTGGAGTAAAAACTATCAATAAAATGTCAGCTAATTTTGGCACAAAGCCTGAAAATATTGTTGCATTAATTGGCGCTGCGATTTCAATTTGTTGTTACGAAGTTTCGGAAGAAATCAGGGATACATTACTTGCAACAGTTGAAAATCCAATTGGATTGTATGAAGGCAGAAATGTTGACCTTAAAGGTATAAACGCACAACAGCTGAGAGAAATTGGGGTTAAGAACATTGACGTATGCCCTTATTGTACAAGTTGTAATAATGATTTGTTCTATTCTTATCGTAAGGAAAATGGAACAAAAGAAAGACATTTGGCTGTATTTACAAGAATGCGGGTGGGTATTATTTAGAAATTATTAAATTCAGATAATTTAAGATTATTTCGTAAGAATTAGAACTTGGCATATAAAATACATTTTTCAAAATATTTTCTCGTATTTTAAGAAGTTTGTCTTCTTGGAGGATGAGAAGATTTTTTATAAACTTATCAAAACCATTCAGGTTATTCAATTCATAAAAACCTTTTCTTATTTTTTCGCCAAATTCATCAAATGGTGCTCTATCAGGTCTGTTTAAAAATATTATCGGTTTTTTGGTTGGAAAATATTCTGCTAAAAAAGAAGAACAATCTGTTATCAAACAATCAGAAGTTTTGAATATATCAAAATAATTACCCTTATCATAAACAGTCGCATTTTTGAGGTTATTCCACTCGTTTATATAATCGTCGTACTCTTTTTCGGTCATAAATTTTTCAAAGATACACATAGATTTTAGTGCCGGATGGGGTTTTAAGACAAATGAGTATTGAGGATTATCTTTAGCAAAATCCAAGAAAAATTTGTAATCTCTCGTAAAAGTGGACATTTTAAGTCCATTATTATTTATTGAATGATGAGGTGCATAAATTATTCGAGATTTTACATTTTTACCTTTCCATAAATCTTCAAACTCTTGTTTTACTGGCAATTTATAGTTATCAAACTTTAAGCTTCCAACTGCTAACAAATTATCCTGCATATTACATACTTTTTTATAGAATGAGTTATGATATTTACTTTCGGAAAAAAAACACCACAAATCACGATAAACTTTTTTCACGTTTTCGCTTCCCCATTCTTCAGGTGAGAGTGTAGTGTAACCATAAGGCGCCATGCAAGTCAACGCATATTGAGAAACGATACTCGGATGATTGATGTTCATCAAATACCACGGCTGTTGATAGAAAACAATATCTGGCGCTAATTCCATTATATTCTTGTTTTCCTTATTTTTATAATCATAAAAATCTATGGCATCTATTCCTTGATTTTTGAAAAAAGTAATATTTTCTTTTTGTGTATATTCAATCCTATTTTTAGTCACTATCGGGAACAATAAAACCGGCAAAACTTCAAACCGATTATTCTTTTTTAATTCTTTGTATAAAAGTTCATAACTCCATTTTGAATTTTCTTCTACAAGAAATAAAACTCTTATTTTTTCTTTTGTTTTTATTCTTTGCAAAACTTTTTTGTAATTATTTTTTATTAAATCTATATCATTTTTTTCGAAAGACAAATTAATAAATTCTGTATTTTTGTTTACAATATCATTTCTAATTAAGAATTTTTGAATATTTGTCGAGTTTGGAGAAGTTATTAATATACAATCAATGTTACTATTGGAAATCTGAGATGGTTTTATAACTTTAAAATTTTTATACTCTTTTGTATTATTACTTTCATATTTTAGGTCACTTACGCCAACGATATTAAAATATTGTCTTAAGTCATACAAATCAGTGAGTGCGTCAAAATATACACCATTTGCGTATAATATAACAGATTTATTTTTCAGTTTTTGCGATAATTCTTCAATAAATAATTTAAAATCATCACACTTTAAATATTCGCACCAGTATTTGTATTCACTATTCATAAACACCTTTAGATATTATTGTAGAGATATATTACAACAATTTTTAAATATAAACTCGTTCAATTAACACAATTTATTTGGCAATGTAGGGTGCATTTAATGCACCATTAACTTAACTCAAATATTGATGTGTTTGGCATAAAATTCATCAAATTTATCTTCCAGAATAGCTTTTCTGGCTTTTTTAGCAAAGTCTATCAAAAATTTTATATTGTGAATTGACATCAAAGCTTGTCCGGTACCTTCGTTACATTTGTACAAATGTCTGATGTATGCTTTTGAATGGTTCTTACAACAATAGCAATCACAATTTTCATCTAAAGGTGTTGGGTCTTCACGGAATTTAGCGTTCTTGATTTGTTTTTTACCTTCATATGTGAAGAAAGAACCATGTCTTGCGTTACGTGTTGGAAGAACGCAATCAAACATATCCACTCCACGCTTGATTCCGTCTAACAAATCTTCCGGAGTTCCAACTCCCATAAGGTATCTAGGTTTGTCGTGCGGAAGCAATGGTGCAGTTAGTTCTACAAAATGGTTCATTGTTTCTTTGTCTTCACCAACGCTTAAACCTCCGATTGCGTAACCAACAGCAGGAATTGATGAAACGAATGCAGCGCTTTCACGTCTTAAATCGTCATAGAATGCACCTTGACAGATTGGAAATAGTGCTTGATTTGTAGAAGTTTTAGCTTTCACACATCTTTCTAACCATCTGTGTGTTCTTTCCATTGCAGCTTTTGCTGTTTTATAGTCACAAGGAAAAGGTGCGCACCAATCGAATGCCATAATTATATCGGCGCCGATTGCTTGTTGAATTTCCATAGAAATTTCCGGACTAATGAAGTGTTTTTTACCATCGATTGGGTCACGAAATTCAACGCCTTCTTCTGAAATTTTGCGTAAGTGAGCTAAAGAGAACACCTGAAATCCGCCTGAATCAGTTAATACAGGTTTGTCCCAGTTCATCCATTTATGAATACCGCCAAATTTTTCTATTAATTTATGACCGGCTCTCAAATACAAATGATAAGAATTAGACAGAATAATTTGCGCACCTGTATCGTATAAATTGTTGTTTGTAACAAGCTTAACGGTAGAATTTGTTCCTACCGGCATGAAAATAGGTGTTTCAATGTCACCATGAGGGGTGTGTAGAATTCCCGCACGTGCTCCGGTGTTTTTATCAATATGAACTAATTCGTAACTAAATCCTTCTGTCATGTTATTCTTTCTCTTATGTGCTTTGAGTATTTGGTGGGTACGCAGGATAAGCCCCCACCCTAACCCTCCCCCTATAAAGGGAGGGAATGCGCCCTATTTGAATAAATTCCTATGTATCTTCGCATCTAAGCCTCTAATCATCTTTATATAGTTTTTACCAAGTAGCCGACAGTTGTGTCTACGTGCGTACCCTAGAATTACATTTTTCTTGTAGTCTCACTTTGAGGCGGAGCTTGTAGTTTTAGTGCAAGTTTGTAGTTTTCACCAAGCAGCCGACCAAATGTCTACGTGCGTAGCACTAGCTTTGGAACCTTTCTTCGTCGTAAGTAATCATTTCAAGCATAGATTGCCAATTGTCGAAAATTTCTTCAGGCTTGAAGTATAGGTTAATTTCTCTTTCTGCGCTAGCTAGAGAATCAGAAGCATGGATTACATTGTATTCCATAACTTGTGCAAAGTCAGCTCTTATTGTACCAACGTCAGCTTTCATTGGGCTTGTTGCACCAACAATATGACGAACGCTTTCGATTGCTTCGTAGCCTTCAATAACCATTGCTACAACAGGTCCGCTTGTAATATAATGTACAAGTCTTGGATAGAATGGTTTTCCGTAGTGTTCTTCATAATGTTTTGCAGCTAATTCTGGTGTTACTTGAAGTAACTTCATTGCTACTATTTTAAATCCTTTGTTTTCAAATCTTTCAAGGATTTTTCCGATTAAACCTCTTTTAACACCATCCGGTTTAATAGCAACAAATGTTCTTTCTTCTGTTTTCATAACCTCTCCTACTTATATGTAAATATCAGATAAAATATTATAAATTTCACCATGGGAATGCACCCTATCATCACTATTAGAACATAAAGCCTAAGAAAAGTAAAGAGTTGAAATTGAATAATAATGCATTATGCAGTTATTTGGGTGTGTTATAATTCATTTATGAAAAAATTTTTCTTGTCACTTTTAGATTTAATATATAAAAAGAAATGTTATTTTTGTTCATCATCAAAATCATCATTCAAGATGTGCCCAAAATGTTATGATGAGATGATTTATGGCAATTTTTTTGCTCAAAGAATTATTGATGGAGTTAACGTATATTCTTGTGGTATTTATGAAAGAACACTCCAGAAATTAATTAGAGGGTTAAAATATCATAAGCAAAAAGAGTTGGCGTATTATCTTGCTAAATTCATGTATGAATATTGGATACAGCTTGATGATAAACGTCGGTTTCAAGTTATTCCTACACCATTGCATAAAAATAGAATTAAGAAACGTAAGTATAATCATATGGAATTGGTTGCGGAAGAATTTTGCGCTTTGAGTGGTTTTAGTTTAAACAATGATTTGGTAAAACGTATAAAAGATACGAAACCTCAATACAAATTATCCAGACAAGAACGATTGAAAAATCTTTCTGAAGCGTTTGAAGTCGATATTACGAAAAATTTAAAAATGCCGGTTTTGATTTTGGATGACATTTGTACAACAGGCTCAACTTTTGAAGAAATGATTAAAACGCTTAAATCTGTAGGAATCACAGACATTGTTTGTCTTGCTGCATCAAGCCCATAATATATTTACCTTCTCCGTGGACACTACTGGCAGGTAAAAATTACAAATGAAGCAATCCAGTCGTAAAGTTGGTAGAATGACATTAAGTAAAAAAATCAATCAAATGCTAAAGTAATGGATTGCCACGAAAATTCTCGAAGTTCTAATCAAACCTATAAGCTCTAAATCACAATTTTCTCGCAATGACGTTGCACTAGTCATTCTGCGCTCCGTCATTACGAATGTTTTCCACTCCACTTACCAGTTTGCGTCATTGCGAGCGGGAGCGAAGCAATCCAGTCGCAAAGCTGGTAGGATGACATTAAGTAAAAAAATCAATCAAATGCTAAAGTAATGGATTGCTACGAAAATTTTCGAAGTTCTAATCAAACCTACAAGCCCAAAGTATTAATTTTCTCGCAATGACGGCAAGCTGGTAGGTAAAACTACAGGCTGTTTTAAAACAACTTTCCACTTTCAACTTAAGAAAGCCGACCCAATGTCTAAATGCGTTTTCTTCTACCTCACACTAACCCTCTCTTGGATTATTCGGGGTGTCGGCGGAGTAACGTCCGACCTCCACCTTACGGGCTTACGCCCTACAGAAAATCCGCTCTCCTGCTAGGCGAGGGAATGCTCCTTAACTTACTATTCTACAGAAGCCAAAAGCGTATTGATTTCAGAAATCAAATCTTCATTCTTTGTTTTAACAGCATTAACAAGTGCTTTTTTAAGTAATGATTTTGCTTTATTAGGGCTATTGAATTCTATCATCAATTCTGCTGCAGATTTATAATTTTGCGCAATTTCTTCTTTAGAATTTGAAAGTTCGTAATTTCTAACAGCCTCTGCATAATATTTCAAAGCTTTATCTTTTTTCTTAAACTGAACACAAGCGTCAGCAGTATTGCTCAAAACATATCCTTTCATAGAATTATCTGTAGTTTGAGCAACAAGTTTTCTTGCAACTTCATAATAGTCAAAAGCATCTTCATCATACTTATCAGTAAAAATATTAGCCATTCTGGTTAAGGAATCAGATTGTCCAACCAAGTCATCAGATTTACCTGCATAAGAAATTGAAGTCATATAGTGATTTAAAGCCGGCCCTACTTCATTAACGTCATCATAAATTTGTGCCATAGAAAAATGAGCACGTGATTTTACATTAACATCGGTTGTGTACTGCAAAGACTTGTTGTAGCTATTTAGTGCTTGAACAAAGTGATCATTATCATCATAGATTTTGCCGATTTCTAAGCAAATTCTTGATTGTGTTTCGTTGTCTTTTAATTCAGCAGCTCTGTTGAATGCTTCTTTGAACATTTGCATTGCACGTTGAGGATTGTTAGAAAAAGCTTGTTTTCTAGCTTCTACAAACAATGATTTCAACTTTGTATCTTGTGGAATGATGGTTATATTTGGTTTTTTAGATATTGTTTTTTGAGCTTGAACAAATTCTTCTTCCAAAGTTAATTCTTCCGGCTCAATTTCAATAACACCTTGTTCTTCTTCTGCTGCAGGAATAGCTTCCGGAATTTCTTCATGTGAAGTTTCAACTGCTATAGTTTCTTGATTTTCTTGAACTTCTTTCTCTTGAGCTTTTTCAGGCTCTTTTTTGTCGTTATTTTCAGGGAATTTTACCAAGAAATTTGGATTAACTTCTTCTTCATTGTAGCTGTAATTAATTCTTTGTAAAAATAAAGCGTCTAGCCAATTTTGAACAACCTTAGAATCTTTGTTCAAAGTTTCGGAAATATATTTGTCGAGCATGGATGCAGCAATTTTCAAATTACTCTGAATTAAATTTACTTGTGGCTGCGGCTCTCTTACAAGCTGTTCAACAATTTCTAAATAGTGATTGACTTGCTCAACAATATCTTCCGGTGTCGCAATTGCTTTAATAGTATTTCTGAAATCTTTCAAAATCTGAGCAATATTAACTTTGTTGCTTCTTTGTTGAGGATGAGGAGCTTGTTGCTGTACACTTTGTTGCGGCTGTTGGTTTATAGGCTGATATCCACCTTGCATACCGGCTTGATATTGCATTGGATTAACTTGATGATTATCATATCTGATTGGTGGCGGAGTATTTACCTTGTATGTTTGTCTTTGTGGATAAGCAGAAGGATAAGCATTTGCAGCAGGAGAATAAATCGCTTGACGATTAGGGGCTTGTTGTTGAACATCTTCAACTCTGCCACGAGCTACGGTTTGTTGGTTTTGACGTTGTTGCTGTTGCTGGTCTTGCGCATTACTATTGTGACCGTCCTTGTCTGTACTGTCACTTCCTGCGTTATAATTGCCTGTCTCCCTTTGTGGATAAGGGCGTGGGCGTATTGTATTCATTGTATTAAACAATATAAACCGTCCTTCCATTAATTATATCGGAATTTTTAAGCAGTTCTTTACCGTTTTTGTTAAATATCATTTATTTGTATGATATTTATTTAATGGAAAAAATTTGGAAGTCATGATTTTAAATTAAAAATATAAAAATTTATCCTACTTTGAGTTCAAATTTATCTCATCAAGTTTTTGATAAATAGCAGAAATTGTTAGATATAATATATCCTGCCCGAAATTAGGGAAATCAATATTGAATCCAATATTGTATAACATTCCATTAGAATAAATCACTCTCGAGTTTATATACCCGATAAAATTTGCTTTTTCTTGAATAAACATATTTTTTAATTGATTGTTATAACTATTAACCAGATGGCTAGGTAAATCCGAATTGTACGTAATAAGATTTTTACCATCAAAAAACGAGTTCAAAATATATTCATTACCTACAAGAAATTCTTCCAAATGAACTCTATCTTCTACTTGCGGTAAATTTTGTGAAACAAATTCTTTTACCTGCAAAACTTCTGCCAAAGAATTTGCTTTCTGACAAAATCCGTCTGTCTTAACCATCAGCGGATAAATAGAGGGATAAGATAAAATTTTTGGCGCTAAAATTTTGTACTTGTCGAGCATTTTTCTTGCATAACTATCTGATAAAACGAGTTTTGACCAATTGGAAGTAAGCGCAATACAATTTACATAATTTGTGCGCAAAACATCCGCTATACCTTGAAAAACAAATTTTTCATCCTCTACAAAAACAACATCAATTTTCAAAGACCGACATTTTACCGCAAGTTCTTTAAACGTATTAAATCTTATACAAACAACATTTTCTGATTCAAAATTTGTATAAAATTTATTCAAATATTTTGAACCGGACAAAAATTTTAAAGCAGATGAATTTTTATCACCAATAAAAAGTACATTTAATGGTTGCATCCGCCACATCCTCCACAATTACCACTGCAACCTTTTGAAAGTATAGTTTTCATATCAACAGTTTCATTGTTCAAAACTTTTTCCACAACCAGAGGATAAATCACTTGTTCTAAATAAGTTATTTCCTGCAAAACTTCATCAAAATGAGCAGAATTAGAAATCATGAGCGGATATTGGGCAACAATTCTGAATGGGTTATTAAAATATATTGTTAAACCGGTAACTTTGTTTCCATATAGCATTGAATCTCTGATAGGTTCGTCGCTTTCCATAAATGCAGGAAAAAGCGAATAATGTGATTTGAGCATTGGAATATCAGAATTTGTTTTAAAATTCACTGATACAATCAAATCAAAATCAGAATAATTTTGTGGAATTGAATCAAAAGTAAATACCTCTGCATTTTTCAACTGACATTTGATAGCATCAATTACTGGAATGTATTCAGAATATAATACTGCAACTTTTTTCATATTTGTATTGTAGCATGAAGTGGGTCTTTAAGTCTTTAGGTCGTTAAGACGTTAAGTTCATTTAAAAATTTTCTTATATAAAACTTGTTAAATTTTGTATTTTATTATATGAGCGTTAGCGAATTTATCGAACTTAACGATCTAAAGACTTAACCAAAAATCGTAAATCTTGCTTTAATAATTGTTACAATTAGTAGAAATAATTTTTTTTATTGATTAGAATATCTATTGGGTATAGAAAGAGGGGAATTTTTTAAAATGAATGCTAATAAAGTACTTTTACCTAATGACGTAAGAAAACTTTTAAATATAGATAATAAAGAGATAGTTGAATTATGCAAAAAAACTTCAGTCACCCCGAAAAAAGACCAAAAAGGTCAGATTTATTTTTCAGTAGATGAAGTTAAAAAATTAAGAAACGCAAAATCAGCAGTAGTTACAGAAATGAAGAATAGTGAAAAGAAAGCGACATTACCCGTTATGACAAAACCAAACTCACAAGCCGTTGTAAATGGTTTATTAGAAACCCTCAACAAAATGGAAAATAACATTACTACATCTATGACAAAGCTTATTGATGAAAAACTTGAAGGCATGGATGATGTTGTTTTGGAACTCGTTAGATGTAAAACAGAAAACGAAAACCTTAAGAATAAGGTTAACGAATTGAACAAAGAAAACTTTAAACTTAAAAACGTTTTGAATAGCTTCAAACCTCTTATGTGCGGATTTTACATTAAGAAGGAAGAAGATACTAATTTTATGTTGTAAAAATGTCGTTAAGTCGCTAAGTCATTAAGTCGTTAGGTTCAATAAATTCGCTAACGCTTATATGAATTAAAATTATAAAAAAAATTTTTTTAAAGAACTTAACGACTTAATGACCTAAAGACTTAACAACTTTAAATAAAGGTGATTTTAATGGCAAAAGAAGAAACAGTAAACGTATCAGACGAAAGAAATAAAGCACTAAAACTTGCTATAGAAAAGATTGAAAAAGATTTTGGTAAAGGTGCTATTATGAAGCTTGGCGACAAACCTTCTGTTAGCGTTGAAACTATACCTACCGGTGCTTTAGCTCTTGATGTGGCTCTTGGAGTTGGTGGTATTCCACGTGGAAGAATAATTGAGATTTATGGTCCTGAATCATCAGGTAAAACAACTTTGGCACAACATATTGTTGCTGAATGCCAAAAAAGAGGCGGTATTGCAGCATTCGTCGATGCAGAACACGCACTTGATCCTGAATATGCCAGAAACCTTGGTGTAAATGTTGATGAACTTCTAATTTCTCAACCGGATACAGGTGAACAAGCTCTTGATATTACAGAAGAATTAGTACGCTCCGGAGCAGTTGATATTATTGTTGTTGACTCTGTTGCAGCACTTGTTCCAAAAGCTGAAATTGAAGGTTCTATGGAAGATCAGCAAATGGGCTTGCAAGCAAGATTGATGTCTAAAGCTTTGAGAAAATTAACAGGTATTATTGGTAAAACAAGAACAACCGTTATTTTCATCAACCAGTTAAGACAAAAAATTGGCGTTATGTACGGTAATCCTGAAACAACTACAGGTGGTAATGCACTTAAGTATTACGCATCAGTTCGTTTGGAAATCAAACGTGTTGAAGGTTTAAAAGGCGATGGAGAAGAAATCGGAAACCACGTAAGAGTTCGTATTCTTAAAAACAAAGTTGCGCCTCCATTCCGTACAGCAGAATTTGATATTATTTTTGGTAAAGGTATTTGCAAAATCGGCAATATCCTTGATGTAGCTGTTGATTTAGATATTGTTAAAAAAGCTGGGTCATGGTTTAGTTTTAAAGACGATAAATTAGGTCAAGGTCGTGATAAGGCTAAGGAGTTCTTGGGAGCTAATCCTGAGATTCTAAATGAAGTCGAAACGCTTGTTCGTGAGAAATTAGCGGAAAACTAGATTGGCTTAAAGCTTGATTTTATTGACTTTAAACAACTTGTTGACAAAGTTGTTTGAGTGTGGTATAAAGTTATTGGGGTAAATGTATATTTTTGAGTCTTGCACACATTGCAAGACTTTCCTTTTATTTATTCAAAAATAAATCCCAAGCTGGACAGTAGTGTCCAGTAAAAGCAAATTACTTTTTAACTTCCATGATGACTGCAAGACTAAATGTTAACCAAATGATAAAGTATAGACTATAGTCTTACGTTACGTCATTGCGAGCGCTTTTCACTTCACTTTCAAATGTGTAGTGTAACCTACAAGCCAGTAAGTGTAATGTAAAACGAAGTAATCCAGTCAAAAGTATGGATTGCCACAAAAATTCTCCAAATTCTAAACAAACCCACAAGCTCAAAATCACAATTTTCTCGCAATGACGGCAAACTGGTAGTTACCACCAAAAAGTCAACTCAATGTCTACGTGCGAGGGTAAATGCACATTGAACTTGTAGTTTTGCGCTACGTCATTGCGAGCGGAAGCGAAGCAATCCAGTCATAAAGCTGGTAGATTTACGTAAGGCTAAATGTTAACCAAATGCTAAAGTATAGATTGTAGTCTTGCGTTACGTCATTACGAAAAACGTTAGTGACGAAGTAATCCAGTCAAAAGTATGGATTGCCACGAAAATTCTCCAAATTCTAATCAAACCCACAAGCTCAAAATCACAATTTTCTCGCAATGACGTAGTTATTTTATAAACCCATATCCTATAAATGGTTGATGTGTTAACTACCAAAATACTGTACTATAGATTTGGACTATAGTAGGGATAATTAGGTGTTGACTACGCTGATTTTATCCTTAAAAACGGGATAAGGTATGATAGATTCAATATTTTTTGATGATTTATATAAACAATTTTCTTGGTTTGATTCTCTATTTACAACTGTTGTAGAGAATTGTAGCAAGGAATTTTTCTTTGATGGATTCGAATACAAACTTGCGTCTATCAGCACAAATATGAATGTGCTTTCTCAAAATGAAACATTTTTCGTTACTAAAGTAAAAATTAATTCTAAAAATGATGTTTATATAAGGATTTCACAAGAAGCTATTAATGTTATATTAGACAAAGTTCTTGGTAAAAATAACAGAAGATTTGATTTATCAGAAGTTTCTGAATTAGAAGCAAGAGTTATTACTTCTTTCAATGATTTTTTATATGAAACATTATCACCTTATTTCACTATAGAACCACATAAAAGATATAATGAAATATTACATTTAACTTTTTTTGTAAAAAGTGAAATTTCTGATTCTGCTGCAAAATTTATTATTTCTGTTCCAAAAGAAATTCTTTCACCACAAGAATTGGAACAAAAAGAACCAAGATTTAGCGATAGTGATTTTGCAGATTGTCCGGTAGAAGTTAATTTGTTACTGGGAACAACAACTTTCCCTGTTGCAGATATAAAAAAACTTGATGTTGGAGATATTGTCGTATTTGAAAATAGTAATTCTTCTGAAATGACATTATCTTGTTACAACATAATCAAAAAATTTCAGGTTAAACCTAATATTGATATCGTAGAACCTTATGATACCTCTGGAGGAGATAGTATGGAAGATAATACAAATACTAATTTGTGGGATAGTATTCAAGTCGACATGGCAGCCGAATTTGATAAAGTTAAAATAACTCTTGGCGAACTCAAGAGTATTGAAGAAGGTTTGATTGTTGATTTATGCTCTGTTTACGATAACAAAGTTTCTCTAAAAGTTGGCGGAAAAACAGTAGCAGCCGGAGAACTTGTAATTATCAATGACAGATTTGGTGTAAGAATTGAAAAAGTTAGCGAATCAACTGCTTCATCAGAAGATAAACAAGAACCAAATGACCATCAAGAAGATGTTTCAGAAGAAGAAGCTCCTGCTGAAGATTTTGATTACAGCGACTTCGAAGTAGAAGACGGGCAAGAGAGTTAATTAATGAATTAATGAATTGAAAGGTTGAACAGCGGAATAGTTGAACAGTGGAATAGTTCATTTAGTTCGCTAAAGCTCACAGAATTTATATATGACCGAAGGGAATTTAACAAACTTTTCCACCTTTCCGCTTTTCAACTCTTCAACTAACTTAATTCAACCCTTCAACTCAATCAAAAGTTTTGAAATTACTAAACAAATAGGGAACAAACAAAAATGGGATATTTAGCAAATTTTATGGTATACACACTTGCAATGGTTGGAATAATTGCAGTCGCACTTCTTGTTTTTAAAGGAGCAACAGGATGTGGCGGTGGAATTAAATCTAAATACTTGAAAGTTTTAGATACACTTTCTTTAGCTCCAAGAAAAACTCTTTATGTTGTATCAACCGGAAGAGAAAAATTCCTTATTGCAGGTGATGTTGACAAAACAACTTTAATTTCTAAATTAGAAACAACAGAGGAAGAAGACAAAAATATTAGTGATATTATTTCTGGCAAGAACAATGATTATTCTACACAGTTTGAATTACCAGAATTTAAACCAACTCCATCTGGTCGAGTTGGAACAATTCCACAAGGATTGAACCAAAGACCGATGAGTTTTCAGGAAACAATGTCAAAACTTCCAAAATCAAATTTTATGGACAAAACAAATATTGGAATAAAATCCAGCATGCTAAGCTCAAAAATGTCGAATGACAAGTCGGTAATTAGGAGTTTGGCAGAAAGGATTAAGTAAGTTGAATAAAAATAAAGTTGAAGGGTTGAAAAGTTGAATAGCGGAATAGTTCATTTAGTTCGCTTATGCTCACAAAATTTATATATGACCGAAGGGAATTTATTGAACTTTTCCACTGTTCCACCCTTCCACCTTTCAACTAAATCAAAAGTTTTGAAATTACTAAACAAATAGGGAACAAAAAAATGGACTCAGTAATACAAGATATGAACCCAGTTTTACAAATGCTTACGGTAATGTCGCTATTTTCACTTTTACCGTTTGTATTTTGCTGTATGACATGTTTTTTAAGATTTTCAATTGTATTTTCTTTATTAAAAACAGCAATGGGTGTTCAAGTTCCACCTGCAATTGTTACAATTGGTTTGTGTATGATACTAACTTTCTACACAATGGGCGGAGTTTTTCAACAAATGTATGAACGTGGTTCTGTACCTTACCAAAAAAATCAGAACCTTATTGCAGCAATAGACGAAGGCTCAAAACCATTAAAAGAATTTATGCTAAAACAAACAAGAGAAACAGATTTAGCATTTTTTATCGAGCTTAAACATAAAGCACCACTAAAAAGTCCGGAAGATATAACAATTTGGGAAGTTGCTCCGGCTTATATCTTAAGTGAACTTAAAACTGCATTTGAAATAGGTTTTGTAGTATTTGTTCCGTTCATCGTACTTGACCTTGTAGTTGCTAACATTCTACTTGCTTTAGGTATGTTCATGTTATCACCTACAATCATTTCGCTTCCGTTCAAACTGCTGATATTTATTGCAGTTGATGGCTGGGCGCTGATAGTTCAAGGATTGGTACAGAGTTATAATTAGAAGTCTTTAAGTCATTAAGTCGTTAAGCTATTAAGTTCAATAAATTCGCTTACGCTCATAAATAGATAAAATAAAAAAATAACAAAAACGAATAGTAAAACTGAAAATTTTAAAACGAACTTAACGACTTAATGACTTAACGACATTAAATAAACGAGGTATCCAAATATGGAAATGTTAACTGAATATCTGGCAAAAGGATTTATGGTAATGCTATCAATCTCAATGCCTTGCGTACTAACAGCGGCAGCAATCGGTTTGATAGTTGGTATAATCCAAGCCGTAACACAGGTTCAAGAGCAAACTATTGCAGCTGCACCAAAAATTTTTGCTGTATTTTTAGTAATCGTAATCGGCGGTATGGGATTTATTAAACTTTTGACAAACTTCTTTTCAGAAGGTATGTCACTTGCTTTTAATGCTGTTCCAAAAAATGATGCATTCGTACTTCCTGCTGATTATTACAAATACACAACACCTTTTGAAGGTGAAATGAAAGACAAGTTCAAAAATCAGGATAAATTCAATGATATAATGAAAAACCCTGGTAAAGTACCATACATAGATAAATCCAAAAAAATTAAGTACGATGCAGCACCAAAAGCACCAATGCCTAAAGGAAATTTTGTGGAAATTAATAAAATGTTAGGAAGATAGTTTGTAAGAGTTGAAGGGTGGAAAAGCGGAATGGAATTCAGTTGAAAAGTGGAAAAGCGAAAAGGTTGAAAAGTTCATATAGTTCGCAAATGCTCACAAAATTTATATATGACCGAAGGGAATTTTACAAACTTTTTCGCTTTTCAACTTTTCAACCTTTCAACTTAAATCAATTCAACCCTTCAACTAATTAAAAAATTGGAGCAAACAATTGTACAAAATCGCAATACCATTAATATTTCTATTATCAATAAATACAGTTTTCGCATTTCAAGACTGTATTATTGAGTCTGATGGAAAGCTTACTGATATTAGCATAGAAAACAATACGATTGTTGATGTATATCCCATTTTTACCATTATGAACGAAAGAAACACACTCTACGTTCATCCGCTAAAAGAAGGTAAAACAAGGATTTGCGTACTTAAAAATGGAAAGCAGAAAGTTATGTTTAATGTAGAAATTACAGAAAACGAAACAACAATAGATGATATTGACGGATTCGATGTTTTAACAATAGACGAACCACCGGAAGTAGAAGAAATCGATATTGACGAACCACCGGAAGGGCTGGGAGAAGTGAAACCGATGTTAAGAGGGGAAGAAAGTCCTTAAGTCGTTAAGTCTTTAAGTTCAATAAATTCGCTTACGCTCATAAAGAGATAAAATAAAAAAATAACGAATAGTAAAACTGAAAATTTTAAAATGAACTTAACGACCTAATGACCTAAAGACTTAACGACTTAATTAAAAATTGGAGCTAAAACTTTGGACAACCTAATACAACAAATCTCAATACTTTTTCCACAATTTGACCACTGGTTTTCAGCAGGTTTTATTGTGTTTGCTCGCTTGCTTGGATTTGTTAGATTTGCTCCAATATTTAACCGTAAAGAAATTGCCGGTTTGGTAAAATTAGCGTTCGTGTTTATTCTGACTGTAATGTTAACTCCATTACTTAAACCTGCTACTCCACCTGCTGATATATCACCATTATTGTTATTACTTTTAAATTTTGCTGTCGGCGCTATTATCGGATATATAGCACAACTTTTGATTTTGGCTATAGAAGCCGGCGGTGATATGATTAACACTCAAATGGGTTTATCTTCTGCAATGGTCATGGATCCGACTACAAATAGCCAAACTTCTATTTTGAGCCGTGTTATTACACTTTTAGGATTAATTATTTTTATCGAACTTGGTGGATTTTATTGGTTAATAAATGCATTAATCAGAAGTTTTGAAATTTTTCCAATTTACGCAGTAGCTATTCCTTTGGAAAAAATTATTAATCTTGACTATTTAGTCACAACTACATCAAATGTCTTGTATATGGGTCTGCAAATTGCCTCTCCTGTCCTTTTAGCAACATTAGGACAAGATATTATTCTTGGTGTAATTTCAAAAACTGCTCCGCAAGTTAATGTATTCCAATTAAGCTTCTTGTTCAAACCTGTTTTTGGCGCAGCAATAATGATTTGGATATTACCAATGTTGATAAATGTAATTTCAGATTTCTTTAATACGTTTGCAAAAATATATTAGGAGAAGGTGTTAAGACTTTAGGTCGTTAAGTCGTTAAGTTCAGATAAAAAAAATAATAAACAGCTGGATTCTTCGAAACACAGTTTCTCAGAATGACGGAGCGTGAAATTACCGGTTTTATGTCATTCTGAAGCCGATTAAGTTGAGGAATCCAGCTATTGATTAATTATTTCCCTTTTATCCAAATAAAAATAACTAGAAATACATCTATAATATCTATAATACGAACTTAACGACATAAAGACTTAGACAGCTATTTTTCCAAAGGTTTTCGAGTTTTTACCAATACTTAGTCATTCAAAATAAAACCAAAATCTTGACAAAAATCGAATGATAGTAAATAATGGTAAGTGAGTAACCTAGGATTTTCTTCCTACGGCTTTGACCGTATAGATGCCTAGGTTTTTTGCTATTTATATAGGTGCTTATAATTCATGATTTGATTGTATATATTTAGAAAACTAGAATTATTTTCTACAACATTAAATCCGTCTGTTGGTAAATATGACAAAATTTCAATAATTGTATTATATAAACTAAGCGTCTTTTCAGGACATTTAAAAATTTGTTCATAGTGAAAAATTCTATTTCTTAATTTTCTGATTGCATATAATTTTTTTGAAATAATAGAAATTTCAGGTCTTTTATTTGGATAATGTACAAATACAGACTTAAAGCATTGTTTTTTATTCCAGATACTTGCACTGTATTTCTTCATACAAAGATTAGTCCAAAACCCAAAGTTTAAATTCGCAATAATTTTTCCTGTTGTTACTGACTTTTTATTTGATTCACATTCTTTCTCTGTAATTTCATAAGCATTCATTAGAAGTTTGTAATCATCTTTTTTAAGTAAAGTATTATTTTTAATTTCATCTTCCAACCAAGTTTCTGAAATTTTACTTTTTATTGTAGTATTTATAGCATTTCTTAAAACAACTTCAAGTGTGCAAAGTTCAGGATATAATGCTTGAGATATTTTGACATTATGGTTATAACGTATTTTTACATCATCAATTGTGTCTTGTTCAGAATAAATGAATGCTTTTAATCTTTCAACACTATATATAGCAGCATATTTTTCAAGTTCGTTTAGATTAACCATTTACAAATTATACTATAAAGAAAATAAAAAATTAAAAATAAACTTATTAACTTAAAAACTTGTAAAAAAATCCCAAACTTTTCCCAAACTTTTAGAAACATTTTGCTATTTTTTTACACATTTTTTATCTATATATTATTATAATATTATTTATTTATATATATAAAATAATAATCTTCATAATAAGCTCAAATTATTTGTTCATAACTATTCAAAAAGCTTATAAATAGTGAGTTTTACATGTTCAAAGATATGTAGAAAGATTGTAGAAAAATAGAAAGTTTTGCACATTTTTCTACATAAAATTATCCTAAAATTTTCTTATCTTTAAATCCATGTAGAAAACTAAAAGTTTTGAACATGTTTTGAACATTTTTTCTACATTTTTTGACATAGTTTTGAACATGTTTTTGACAAAATTTTAGTAATATTTAATTAATAATTTATATTAGTTAATATTTATATCATTTACTCAAAATATAAAATAATTTAATTTGTCACTTTTTGTTTCAAAAAATTTATTTATTTTGCACATTATATTTTATATAAAGTTTTTCCTAATATAGAAATTTCTGCATTTTTACCTAATTTTATACTAATAAATCGTTTCTTGAATCTTTTAAATTTTCTCATTAGTATTGCAAACTTTGCTTTTTTATTATTTTTATAGAATTGTTCAATTTCAATATCAAATTTGTTCATGTCGCATTTAAAATTGTTTAAGAAACTTTTGCTATGTATTCTCCACATTGTAAGTTTTTTATCTAAATAATAAAATTTTGTTTTTTGTGAGACTTGAATCCAAATCCATCTATCCAAAAAAGCTTGTATAGGTGTATCGTAATTACAATTGTCAAGCAAAGATTTTTTAAGCATTACTATTGAAAAAGTAGAAATCCAATTTTGCTTCAACAAATCTATTGACATATCTATACAAGTTTTTTTATATTTTTGTTTCATAGCTTCGTATAGATAATTTTTGTCAATTTTGGTATTTACTTCTCCAAAAGTTTCTAAATCAGAGAATATAAATCCTATTTCCGGATTTTTTTCTGCGACTTTTATTTTTTCTTCTAAGCATTCCGGCATAAATTTATCATCAGATTCCAGAAAAGCAATCCATTCACCGTTAGCTTTTGAAACACCTAGTTTGATAGTTTCTGCTAAACCTTTATTTATACCGCCTTCATGTTGAAAAAGCTTGATTCTGCTATCTTTTTCACAATAAGATTTAATAACATTTACAGAATTATCTTTAGAACCATCATCAACAATGATAAGTTCCCAATTTTGATATGTTTGATTTAAAACACTTTCAATAGTTTCTTTTATATAGTTTTCGTAATTATAACTTGCAGTTATTATTGATATTAGATTTTTCATATATCTTAATTCCTAAAAATTTAATAGATAATTTTTTATAGTTTTCTTTTATGGTGATAATAGGAATATTAAAAATTTTATATTTTTTATAATACCATTCTGGGAAAATATAAACGTAATTACTATTATTAGTATCTATTCCATTTTTAATCTGTTTAAATTCTTGTATATCTTCTTCTGTCGGATTATTTTCAAAGAATTTTATAAATTTATCGATATCTTTTTCACTATAAGGTAGTTCTATGTTTTTAATAGTAGGTGTTATAAATTTAGCGTATTCTATTTCTGCTTCTGAAATTGTCGAATAAAGTTCAATTTTTGTTTTTTCATATTCTGATAAATTTTCATCATATATTGGTTTATTATGTTCTACCCATTTGATAGGTTTTTCAGGAGCAGAAATAAGAAATTCTATAAAATTTGCATAAGAAAGTTTTTTCATAACAGGTAAGAAACTTTCAAAATTTTTGTTTTTTATGATATTTTCTTTCTTTTTATTTAAAATAGCGAAATAATAACCAATAATTTTTTTAGAATTACTAAATTTTTCTATTAAAGTTTGTGCAGATAAAGAATTGGAAATTGTATCAATGATTCCAATGTTTGTATTGCTGATATTTAAATTTTTAATATATGATGAGTATTCATTAATCAATGCTTGCTCTTTATTATTGTCAATAAAATGTTTAATATTTCTAGGTGCATATATATATTTTGTATTTTCATCCGATTTGAAACACATATCGTATATTTTTTGTAAAGTATATCCATCTCTTGCAATAAATAATAGGTTATTTATATTGTGCATTTTGGCACTTTGAGAAATTTTGTTCAAATATGCGAAACAGATTGGTCCACCAACAGTACAGCCAATTTTATTCCAATAATTTGTGATTTTAGAAAAATAATAAGAAAATATTCCGCTAGCTAATAGAAAAGATATAGAAGCAGATAAGTTATTTTTATAAAATAATTCATATTTAGAATTTTGAGCAAAAAATTCTTTTATAATGTTGGTATATTTTTCTGTAATAATTCCCAAATTTTTAGGAATTTTAACGTCAGAATATTCATTGTCTCCTATATGGAATATTTTATTGTAAGGAATATCTAGTTCTTTTTGAATAAATTTATACAAATTTCCACTGTCTTTACGTTTAGAGAATACGTTAGACAAATATAATTTGTCATAATATATATTGTTAATATTTAAAATATCAATGATGATATTTTCAGGCAAATACATATCGGAAGTTATTATAATTTTTTTCCCTGAATTTTTTGCAAATTCTAATATTTCTATAGTTTCAGGGTTTTTTATGAGTATTTTTTCCTCTAAATCAATTTCTTTTTCTAAATAATTTTGCAAATTTTTAGGCATAAATTTATAGATATCATAAATAGTTATGTCTTCTTTGTCTGATTTTTGTTTATGAAGATTCTTCCAAGCCTTTTTTTCAGCAAGTTTTCTGTATGTAGAAAACTTTATGTTATAGATATCATCTATTTGTAAAAACAAGTCGGTTGGTTTAATATATGGTCTAATAAGGAGTGTGTCAAATATATCAAAAGAAACGACTTCAACATTTTTTATTTTGTTTGTTATTTCAGTATTAATCAAAATTTTTCCTACCAATAAGCTTTCATTCCTTCACCTTTAATAAAATTTGTTAAATCACTTGGACATTCTTCAGGAAGTGGTGAAGTCCAGTTGTCATTATACAAGTAGCCTAATTCGTCATTCCATCTTGTACCTTTGATTCCAAATAGAAGTTGTAAAGCTCCACCAATATGTACAGCTTGTTTGCCTTTATTTTTAATGTAATTTGCTAAAAACATTCCAAATGCACCTGCAGCAATTAAAGCTATATCAAAATCTTTTTCGTCAATTTGCTTGTACATATTTTCCAATGCGTCAAACCAATCCTTGTATTGATTTTTTGTATTATTAGTATCAATACCCTGTATTGCTTTAATAGTTTCTAATTGGAAATCTGGTAAAATTAATTTATTCTCAAATAATTTTTCATGTTTTGAATATTGATTTACAATACTTTTTTCAAAAGGATGGATTACTAAAACTTTTTTTCCTTCCAATACTCTCATCCAAGGTATTTCTTGTTTAAAAGCACCTTGAATAAATTCCCACATATTAACAAGTTTTATATCTTTTGATGCGTAATTTTTAATAAAAGGCTCTTCGCTTCCATTGTTTTTGCAAAAGCAATTCCAAACGCCTAATATATCCATATTGGATACCATATCTACTGAATCTTGACAAAATTTTGATAACAATTCATTAGTAGGAGTAAAAAATCCTGCTTGATTACGCATATTATCTTTGATGTAATCTGGAAATTCACAAAAATTATTCTCATTTTTATAAGTTTGGAAGTATTCTATTGTTAGGATTTCAGTGGCTCCAAAACGTGTAATAAAACAAGGTTCTTTTTTATTTAATACTTCATAAATACAATCTGTAGCTTCTTTTGCTGTTAATATAGGATGTCCAGCCAAATTATCAGGATTTTTTATTTTTCCAAATCCTTTTTTGCTAAAGCTCATTCTAATTCCTAGAAAGTAAAAATAATAATGCTTAAAATCTTGTGTTATATTAAATATTTTGTTCATCTATTCAAAACTCTCCCTAATATATCTTCTAAAATCCTTAATGATATTTGAGCGTTTGTGCTCCCAAATCCACTTACCAAGTGGATGTTTTTTGTAGAAATATTCTCTGTTTCTCTCGTATATTTCAGAACTTACACTGGAGCTTGTTGTGCTATGGTTGTGGAAAATGAATGCAGAATTTGTATAAGCTAGTCCGTAACCTAAATACATTGCTCTAAAGCTGTAATCATTATCTTCCCAAAATGCCGGTGTGAAAGCTTCGTCCAATAATCCAACCTTATCAATGACTTCTTTTTTCATAATTACACAGCTAAAAAATGGTGTAACTACATATTTTAGCGGAGCTTTGAATTTTTGCAGATATTTTTCATACCCATCAAGATAATTTTTATTAGTAAGCTTGCATTTTTCGTTATTTCTAGGTGAAAGCATTCCAAGCCCTGAATCAAGTTCAAAACCTTTAATCGTATTTTCTAGCCAATTTGGTGTGAATAAAATATCGTTGTTCAAAAGTCCGACAAATTCGTAATCTTTATTTTGAATGAATTTTAGCCCAATATTGTTTCCGCCTGCATAACCAAGGTTTTCTGAATTTTCTATAAGTGTAATGTTATTGCGAGATTTTGCAAAATCTTTTACATAATTCACACTTCCGTCAGCAGAAGCATTGTCAACAATAACTAAGTCAAATAAATTCTCATCAGTGTATTTGTATAAAGATTCTAAATACGGTTTTGTTGCTTGCTCTAATTTATTATAAGTTAATGTTATTAATACAGTTTTTTTCATATATTACGATTTTCCTGTATTAAATATTATCAAAACTATTGATTGTAAGCAAGGATTAATTTGGTTTATTTTAGATAAACAAGACAGTAGGGTGCCCAATAAAGATTGGATTGAGCAATTACTCCTTTACTATTTTATCTCTTTAAAATTTTATCTAAATCTTTTTTAACCGAGGTTAAGCCATTGATGCCGAAGACTTTTTTTAGGGTGATAATCATATTTGGGTTAAGAATAATCGGAGCACATTTACCTACATGAATATCAAAATCTTTTAATGTTGTTAGATACATTATTTGAGAAATTGTATGTCTATCGCATTTTGGAAAAAATATACTTATAGGTAGTTCAACTTCTTTTTTTAATCCTTCTGCAAATTTTGTAACTGCATAAGTATCAAAACAAGCGTTCACACAAATCACATTATTGCGTTTTATACAATAAGAAAGTGAAAGTACAAGAACATCATCCGGAACTTGTTCTAAAAGTTTTTCAAAATATGATTTTTGCTCAAGCGTGTAAGCGCCGAGTCCGATTATAAATATTCTGGAATATTTGTTTGCACATTCTTTTATATTGTTTAAAACTTCGTCATAATCATATCCTAGTTGAATACTTTCGCATTGTCGTCCGGTTTTGAATCCTTTAGCGGCATACGCTGATTCTATAACTTCAGAAAAATCTTTGTCTTTAATCTGAATAATGCCTTTTGAGCTTGCAAAATCCGTTGTAAACAACAAACCTCTATAAAGATGTTCTACATTATACAAAGAATGTTTAGTTAAAATAATCGGCCCCGGGAAGGTTGCAAAATCAAGTAGGCAGTTTTCAATCCCTTGTCCGTATTGACCTTTTAGTCTTGGATATTTTTCAAAATAAGGATATGTGTTAGCAAGTACCATTGCATCGTGTGTATAAACATCAATATCTTCGTCTTTAAGAGCTTCTAAAACATCTTCAAGCTCTTTTATATTGGAGCCTACTACCAAAATTGCTTTGGAAGGAGTTGTAGTATAAGAAACTTCTTTGACTCTTGGTTTGCCAAAATGTTCTTCTCTCACTGCCAAAAGTGTTTTCATAAGGCAATCATCGACTTTTGCAATTTCAGAAATACATTTTTTAATATCATCTTGGCTTTCTTCTTTTGCGTCAAGATTATCTAAAATATCCAAGATTGTAAGATATCCTTCTTCAATTTTGTCGGCAATTTTGTCGTCTTCAAATGTTTCCAAATCAAGAATATTTATACAAATGCTTTTTACCATAACAAAAATTATTTTGTACAAATCGCGCGTTTCGACAGAAAGTGATTTAGATTTACGCAAAAATTCTTTTTCGCCTAATTGAATAGACTTAATTATATCTGTATTATGGTTGAATTTAAGTACTGGTTTCAAACATTCCGGTACAGAATTTTCTTGAGCGCATACTGATTCAAATTTATTAGTTAAAGCAGGTAATATTTTATTAAACCTTTTTGTAAGAAGTTTAAAATCTTTTTCTGAAAAGTCATAGTTAGAAACCATTACAGAAATTGTGTCAAGAATAATATTTCTTGCGTCTTTGTCAATAATACCTTTTTTATGCAATCTGAGTGCATAAAAGGCTGTTAATTTTAAATATAGAACCAAAACTTCTTGCAAAGATGAAGTTCTGGGGTTAACTGAACAAATTCCCTGCGATACGCAGCTGTCATATTGATAATCTTCGTTGTAATTGTAACTCATAGTAGTATTATGATATGTGATTTTGAGATAAAGTACATTGCCCAAGTTGGTTATAATGGGCAATAAATCTTATCATCCTAACAAGGGCGGTAGTGTGTTTATTGTGAGTTAATGCATTATTATACCTTGATTAATACTCTTTAACGTGTATCATGAGAGATAAAGGAATAAGGGAGTATTTTTCGTGATAAATGTTTGTTTAGCGTGTGATGATAATTATGCAAAGTATGCAGGTGTTGTAATTGCATCAGCTTTGGCGAATGCAAACAAAAATGACGAATTGTGTTTTTATATCCTTGATGGTGGAATAAAAAGCGAGAATAAAGAGAAAATTTCACAACTAAAATCAATAAAAGATTGTAAAATCAATTTTGTTCCGATTGATAACAGTTTATTTGCAGATTATATGGATGTAAAAACTCACGCATATATTTCAATCCCAACATTTTATCGCTTAAAATTACCAAGCCTGTTACCTAATGTAAAACGTGTTATTTATTTTGATTGCGATTTTGTTGTAACAAGCAGTTTAGCAAAATTATTTAACAAAAATATGAATAATTATCCGATAGCTGGTGTACGTGATATCAGCAAAAAATTAACAAAAATTAATCCGAGCTATGTCAATGCCGGCATGTTGGTTATGGATATAGAAAACATGCGAAAAATCGGAGCAGAAGAAATTTTCTTAAATTGGACAAAAGAACATTTTGACACAATTAAACTCGGTGATCAAGAAATTATTAACGAATCACTAAAAGGTAAAATTATGGTTGTAGAAGACGAGTGGAATGTTCAATCAAGCAATTTCACAAACCGCTCAAGTTATACACTTAACCCAAAAGCAATTCACTTTGTTGCAAAGAAAAAACCTTGGCATTTTGCTTCTTTTAGCATCCACAGACCTTTGTATTTCAAGTATTTGCAAATGACTCCGTGGAAATTAACCGACAAAGAATACAAACATTGGACTTTTGATAACCAGATTGCTTCACTTTTTGCATATTTAAAATACCGTCCTCTGTTTTTGTTAAGACCAAGATTTTATGAAGCTTTGTATGAAACTTACATAAAACCGCTTTTTGATTACAAAAAACCGGTAATAAAAAGCAATACTTTTATAGTTTGGGAACCTTGCTCAAAAAGCCATTCAGAAGTTGTTCCGGGGTATGTAAAATATTTGCTTGATTTAGGTTATCATGTTTCTGTAATCGTAAATCCTATGCATTATAAAAGTGGTTTATTTTCAAGATTTAAGGATGAAAATTTGACATTGAACAAAATGTCACGCAAACAGGTTAAAGAATTTTTCCATAAAAATGATTTAAGCGATGTTGAAGGTGTTCTTGTAACAACTTCCGGCAAACTTTGTGACAGTATCCATTATGAACAATGTTACGAAACTTTTAATCCGCAAGTTGATAAATCGAAATTATTCTTTGTAGAACACGAGTGCAAGCATTCTGTTGATGCCGGAACTTGGAGAGAAAATTTGATTACTCTAAGAGAATTAAACTACAAAGGGGCAAAATCTGTTGTTGTTAATCCGCATTATTTTGGAGAAGTTAAACTCACACCAAAAAATCAAGAAGTAGTGAATTTTGTGACAGTTGGAGCTATTCAAGGCAAAAAGAAAAATAACGATTTGATTATTGACTCCGTTAGAAAGCTTCACGAACAGGGAATTAAGAATTTTAAAGTTACTGTAATCGGAAAAGGTCATTTGAAAAAATTACCAAAAGAATTACAACAATATTTTGACATTAAAGGCAGACTTCCTTTTAATAAAATGTATGACGAATTGGAAAAAGCCGATTTCATGATAACTTCTTACAACGAAAAAGACCCAATGCATATTAGGTACAATACAACCGGTACAAGCGGCAATTTTCAATTAGTTTACGGATTCACAAAACCTTGTGTAATTATTGAGAGTTTTGGCGCAATCAATGGATTTGATAATTCTAATTCTATTTTGTATAAATCAGATGAAGATTTTGCAAATGCTTTAATTAGAGGTATTAATATGAGTGTAGAAGATTATTCTGAAATGCAAAATAATTTGAAAAAATATTCCGATAATTTATATAAAAAATCTGAAAACAATCTTAAAAATTTGATTGATAGCGGGAAAATATGCCTATAGAAACTGAAAAAAAGAATTTTTTAATAATCAATTCATATTTTTTAGGAGATATTTTGCTAACAAATTCTCTTGTACAAAATATCAAAAGAATTTTTCCGAATTCAAATATTATTATGCTTGCTCCATCACATTATGAAGCAGCTGCAAAATACCAAAAAGATGTGGACGAAGTTATTATTTGGAATAGAAAAGGTGAGCATAAGGGAATTTTAGGAATAATAAAATTCTTAAGAAATTTCCCTTACAAAAACATTTATGCTGCTTTTCCGATTTATGGTTCGCAAGGTTCTATGAATTTGGCAAAACTTCTTAATGCAAAATATATTCTAGCACCTAAGTCAAAACGTTATTCAAGATTTTGGAGAAAAAGTAAATATGATTTTGTATATGAAGGCGAAAAAACTCAAACACAAATATTAAGCGTCCTAAATGGAATTACAAAAGAACGTTTAATTGATTGTCCGATAAAATTTTATCCGCCGGAAAATACTTCAATAAAGCTTCCACAAAACTACATTGCTCTTGTACCTTCCAGCACAAGAGTGACTAAGGAAATTCCAACAGATACAATAGAATCTATTGTTGAAAATCATCCTGAAAAAAACTTTATACTTTTAGGCAAAGGCGAAAGCATAAAAAGATATTCAGAAATATTGAAAGATTTCAAAAATGTCATTGATTTTTCAAATAAACTAAACCTTGAAGAATCATCTTACGTTCTTTTCAAATCATCAGGTTCAATTTGTTGTGACACAGGTTTTTTGCACATGTCTTATGCAATGAACATTCCAACAGTCGGAGTTTTCTACGAACACAACATGGAAAGATTTATGCCGGATGAAACTATGTATAAAAAAGTTAGTATAATAAAAGAAAATCAAACTGCTGAAAATATTTTTAATACGTTAATTCAAAAAAAGGGAGAATAAAATGAACACAATACCTGTAGTTTTTACATTTGATAAAAGAATTGTTCTTGGTGCAGCCGTAACCGTAAAAAGTCTTATTGATACAGCAAAACCGGAAACTGCTTATGATATTTATGTTTACCACCCCGATATTGACAATAAAACCGCAAAAGAATTTGAAAAAATGTTAGAAGGTACAAACCATTCTATCCATTTTGAATACATTTCTAAAGACAGATTTAAAAACGCACCGATAAATAAAGGCGGAAGCTGGACAGAAATTGTTTACTACAGACTTCTTATTCCGGAACTTTTACCACAGTATGACAAAGTTATTTATGCAGATACAGATGTATTGTTTAAAGATGACTTAACTGAAGCTTACAATATTGATTTAACTGATTATGAATGTGCTGCGGTTGCTATGGAACCTAATAACGAAAATATGATTTGCCACAAATATTTTCCGGAAAATAAAAACGAATTGACATACATTTCAAGCTTTATAATATTTAATTGCAAAAAACTGAGAGAAGAAAAATTTGTAGATAAAGTTTTTGATGTAATAAAAACCTTCAATACAAGACTAAAATTCTTCGATTTAGATACGTTAAACATTGCATGTGATAAAATTTATAACCTTCCGTATAGATATGGAGTATTCCAAAGCTTATATTATAGCGACGATTGGTCAAAATCTGCAGAATACGAGTTTATCAAACACGTATACTCTGATGAAGAACTTAAAAAAGAAGTAAAAAATGTTATAATGCTTCACTATGCAGGTAAACCGGGTAAACCTTGGAGAAGAAAATTTGTCCCTAAGGATTATCAAGAATTCATAAATAAAATACCAAAGAGTTTGAGAAGATACACTTTTAGAGATTTTAGAAAAAAATTGTTTAGCAAAGTGTAATGGTTGTATATATAATGTTTGGTTGTTCTTATCTCAAATTTGGTGTATATTAGAGAGGTAAGAGAGGTTATGAATGGAAAATTTATCTAGTGTATTTATTCTTGATAAAAATGAACAATCAAGAAATATTACAAAATCTTTTATAGAAGGTTTGGAATTTATTGAAAATATTGAAGTTTTTGATAACTACAAACAAGGATATGAAGCAATAAAGAATTCACAAAATCCTATTGTTATAATGGATATTTCTGAAGAATTTACGGAATTAAATGAGATTGCTGATAATATCAAACTTTGTACTTCCAAAATAATAATAACTTCTCTTGATTATTCAACTAATACAATTATAAAAGCTCTTAGATTAGGTGCAAAAGAATTTTTGCCAAAACCAATACTAAAAGATGATTTGATAAGAGTGTTGACAATGTTGAATAGCGTTTCTGCGGAAAACGATTCTTCTCAATCAAAAATTATTTCAGTTTATTCAAACAAAGGTGGAATCGGTAAAACAACAATTGCGGTTAACTTAGCTGCAGAATTGGCTAGAGTTACTAAAGATAAAGTTGCACTTATTGATTTGAATTTACAACTGGGTGATATTTCTACATTCTTGAATCTTAATCCGCCATTTGACGTTAATTATGTAATGCGCAAACTAGTTGATAAAAGTGAAGATATTTTGATTAAAGGATTTGAAAAATACAAAGATACTTCTCTTTATATTCTTGCTGATCCAAGTTATATTGAACAGTCAGAAAGTATTACTCCTGCTATGGTTACAACATTGTTTGCAGCTCTCAAGAAAGTTTTTTCTTATATCGTAATAGATATGTCATCAAGTATTGACCCAATCTCTTTGAAAATTTTGGATAGCTCTGATTGGATATTATTTACAACAATTGTTAATATTCCGGCTATCAGAAATGCTCAAAGATGTTTGAATTTATTCCGTTCGAGAAAGTATCCTAAGGATAAAGTGAAAATAATTATTAACAGATACATGGATAATGATGAAATTAACCTTGAAGATATTGAAAATACCCTTGGAGAAACGATATACTGGAAGATACCAAATAATTATTTCACTATAATGGAAGCCATTAACAAAGGTGAAACTATTACTGAAATTAATGCGAAATCTAATATTGGTAATAGTTTTAGAGATTTTGCAACAAGAGTTTCAGACGATATTATTGAACAATCTATAATTCAATATAGAATATAGTTATAAAAGGAAAAACACAATTTCATGCTTAATTACATAAAAGATAGTTGTAAAATTACAAACAAATATATAGTTCTTGCAACCCCATTGATATTTTTTTCATTGTTGTCAAGTTTGTATGTACTTTTTTCTTTGGGTGGAAATCCAATCAGTATAGTTTGTGCACTTGCTCTTTTTGTTTTGATGCTGGCGGCATTCTTGTCCGGTTGGTTTTATATGATAAAACTATGTGTAAAAAATCCTGACTCAAAAGATGTAAATGCGCTTATCAAAGAATTTCCATCAGGAGTTGGAGAATTTTTCTTACCGATACTTGGTTCTTTATTTAATATAGCACTTGTTTCAGTTATTGTTTTTAGTGCTTCTTATTTTATTGGCATGAAATTGATTGGCTCAATTGGAATTTCTGCCGCTTCTATGAGCGGGGTTTTTGAATCAGTAGAAACACTTAAGAAATTTTTGCTTTCCTTGAGTGACGAACAATTATTTAGACTCAATGCTTGGAATTTATTATTGCTTGGAACAATAATGTTAGAATATTTTGTGATATTGTTTCAATTTCCGGCATTATTTTTTAAATCAAAAAATCCGTTTAAAGCATTTTGGCTTTCAGTTAAAGATTTGTTCAGTAGAAATTTTATAAAAAATGTATTTTTGTATTTGATGATATTTGTTTCTTATTTTGTATTGTCAATTTTGAGTTCAGTATTTGCGATAAATATATTTACTCACTTTGTTTTTACGTTGATAAATTTTTATTATATGGTTTTTGTGGCAGTATTATTATTTAATTATTACTACGTAAATTTTGCAAAAATTGGCGGTACGTTGGATAAAGAAATTTAGAAATATCTAAAAAAACAGCGGAAGAAAAAGGATGTCATACTTAGCAATAATACTACTCGCAATAGCTTTATCAATAGATGCGTGCATTGTGTCTTTTTCTTATGGTTTGACTTTTAGCGAAAACAGAACAAAAAATGCATTGCTTCTGGCATGTTGTACGGGATTGTTTCAAGGTTTAATGCCGGCAGTTGGTTATTTTCTTACCGGTTTTATAAAATTTTATGTAGAACCTTATGCGGGGCTTATTGTATTTTTGATTTTTATGTATTTAGGCTTAAAAGTTATTAAAGAAGCTTTTGAAACAGAAAGAGAAAAACAGCTTTGCCTTGGAATAAAATGTTTGCTTTTGGTTGGTGTTGCAACTAGTATAGATGCTTTTTCTGCAGGAATTACACTATCTTTGTTTGGTAATCATATCTTAAAACCTGCTATTTTAATTGCATTTGTGACATTTGTAAATTCGCTTTTTGGATTTTATGTTGGAGGAAAATTCAAACATTTGCCGACAAAAGGACTGGAAATATTTGCCGGCATGCTTCTCGTTGCATTAGGTATAAAAGCTTTGTTGACTTAAAATATACTGTTTTAGTATTGACAAAAGTAAGATTATAGTAAATAATATATGTGGGTAACCTAGGAAGTTCTTCCTGCACTTAGTATGCACAGAAGCCTAGGTTTTTTTATTATTTATTTTTATAGATAGCTCATTATATAAATTTAAAAAAGTTGATGTTTCTTTAACGACATTGAGATTATCATTTGGTAAATATGATAAAAGCTCCATAATATCGTTATATAATTTTAAAGTCTTTTGTGGGTATTTAAAAATTTGTTCATAATGAAAAACTCTATTTCTTAATTTTTTGATTGCATATAATTTTTGAGAAATAATACCAATTGCTTGTGTTTTACTTGGATAATTTACAAATACACCTTTAAAAAGGTATATTTTATTCCAAATTTTAGAATTGTATTTTTTCATGCAAATATTTGTCCAAAAACCAAAATTCAGATTTGCAATGACTCTGCCAGATGAAAATTCTTTTTTACTTGAAAAACATTCTTTTTTAGTTATGTTATATGCGTTAATTAGTAAATCATAATCATTTTTCTCTAATAAAATATTGTTGGCGATTTCATCTTCTATCCAAGTTTCAGATATATATTTGCGAAATGTTGAATTAATAGAATTTCTTAATATAATTTCTAGTGTTGTTAATTCTGGATACAAAGCCTGAGATATTTTCACATTATTATGATATCGTTGTGTAATATCTTCTATAGTATCATTTGAAGAATAAATAAACGATTTTATTCTATCTAAACTATATGTAGAAGTAAATTTTTCAAGTTCTTTTTCATTAATCATGTACAGATTATACAATAAAAATTACGACTATTGGGATTGAAATTTTAAATTTTTATAATCTTTTATTGACTTAGAGATATTTTTATATTATTATAACAATTGTTGAAAATTGAATATTATATGCTCCAGTGGCACTCTGCCGAGTAAAAGGTGACTGCGGTTTGTGAGCTGAGGCTGAAGAGTTTTGCGTAAGTGCGTGAGCACGAAAGCTAAACTCGGAATTGCCGTTAAGCGCGAACAAACCAAGACAAATGTCACGTTTTACGAGAGGGGAGGTAGACGGTGTCTACCGATTCAGCCATCAAGGAGTTTGAAAATTGAATATTATATGCTCCAGTGGCGGAATCGGTAGACGCGTTGGACTTAAAATCCAATCGGGGTTCTCCCTCGGTGCCAGTTCAAGTCTGGCCTGGAGCATTTTTAAAAGACTTACAGCAATGTAGGTCTTTTTTTATGTCCAGACGCTCGAGCCAAAACGGCTCTTGCTTGCCAGACAGCACCTGTGCAATCAAAGAATTGCTACGGTGCAGACGTAGAGTATCGGGTTCAGTTTGCCGGCTAAACGCCGCCAAATTCACCCTCAATTCCGAGCTGCCGCTTTCAAGTCTGGCCTGGAGCATTTTAAAAAAGACTTACAGCAATGTAGGTCTTTTTTTATGTATAATTAAACTTATGGAAAAAATTACAATATATGAAGACTTTAATGAATTTTATAGTTTAGGGTGTGATTTAGCAGAATTTATTGAAGAACATAAAATTAATTTAAGTAAAAGTGAACAGATAAAATTTGCTCGTGATTTTTTTAGTATTTCAATATTAAGAAGTTATATTAACTATGGTATTTTAACAGAAAAAGCACAAGAAATTTTAAAATTTAGTATTAAAGAGGTTAGGTTTTCTTTGGATAATATTATTAAAAATAGAATTAAACATCCTGAATTAGATATAAATGACTATAAATTAATTCCCGAAATAATTGCAAATCCTACAAAAATAGTGGAGGATAAAGAAGATGTTTTATTATTTAAAAACAATAATAAATATTATAAAGTAGTTATAAAAACAACAATAAATAAAAATGAAAATTACATTAAATCATTTAGACTGTTAAGTGAAAAAGAATTTAATAAATATTAAAAAAAAGATAGTTCTGATTATGTGGACTTCTGCATCCCCACTGTCGCCAATTGGTTCGGTCGCAAGATTTACCGTATCAAAACTATCTTTCTATATACATTATTACATATTTTTTTAATTTTTCAAGTAGCACTATAAATCACAGCAATGTAGGTCTTTTTTTATGTATAATTAAACTTATGGAAAAAGGGTTTACAAAAATTTTTTGGCAAGCAATTTTGGTTGGTCTGCTGACCGGACTTGTAGTTGTTGCGTTTCGTTTGGGAATAGAAAATTTGTTTGGTTTTGTTATGTCACATTTCTATTCACATCCGTTTGTTTTTCTTATTGTAACTACTCTTGGCGGTTTGCTTGCAGGAATAATTATCCAAAAATTTGCGCCGGAAACATCTGGTAGCGGCATTCCGTATGTAAAAATGTCACTCCTAAAAAGCGGGCGATTAATCAGAGTTCGTACAGTTTTTGTAAAATTTATTGCAGGTATTCTTGGAATCGGTACAGGACTTTCTCTTGGTAGAGAAGGACCAAGCGTGCAGTTAGGCGCAGGTGTAGGTTCTTTTGTCGGAAAAATATCCAGACTAAGTGGTAATAATCGTGATAAACTTATAGCTTCCGGAGCAGGAGCAGCAATTGGGGCAACTTTTAATGCACCAATCGCAGGAACTCTTTTTGTTTTGGAAGAACTTATACATAAATTTACTCCTTCAATGTTGTTTCCAACACTTGTGGCGACAGTTGTTTCAGCAGGGATTGCAAGACATTTTCTTGGTGCGAATCCATCTTTCAATGTGTCGCTACCGCAAATAACTATAGAAGGCAGTATTTTGCCAGTGTGTATTGTTTTGGGGTTAATTTCAGGCATAGTTGGAGTTTTGTTTTCTAAAACTATATTTTTCTTCAATAATATTTATTCTAAAATAAATATTCCAAATAGCTGTAAACCTGCTCTTGCTGGTTTTTTAACAGGTTTGGTCGGTTTAGCTTTGCCTTATATTTTATCTTCCGGTAATGGAAGCGTTGAAATGCTTATGAAAGGCGAATTTCCAATAGCGATAGTATGCTTAATTTTTGTAGCAAAATTTATTATAACACCTCTTTGTTTCGGCTCTGGTGCTGCAGGCGGTATCTTTTTACCGATGTTAATGTTAGGTTCTTTTCTTGGTTATATAACTGGATTTGTGGCAAATTCCTTTGGTGCAGATGTGAATATAATAGCAATCTCTTCTATCGGAATGGCTGGTTTTTTAGCTTCTGTTGCCCGTACCCCGATTACTGCTGTGGTTATGGTATTTGAAATGACCGGAGGGTATGAATGTATTTTACCGCTAATGTTAACAGCTGCGATTGGTGATATGGTGGCTGAAAAATTTAATCATAAACCAATTTATGCTAAGTTGGTTGTTAATCAGTATAAGAATGCAGGAGTTAATATTTCTGAAAACACTTTGGTTAAAGATGTTATGACACGCAATATAAAAGTGTTTAATAATGATTCTAATATTCTTGATATTTTAAACATAATGAATGCGGAAGGACATAATGCGTATCCTATTCAGGATAAAAAAGGCAGGCTTTGCGGGATTATTACTCGTTCAGACATAGAAGACGTATTGGTTGATAATAGAATGAAATCAATTGCGGTAAGTCGTATTTTGGAAACCAGCCCCGTGACGGTTTATCCTGATGATAATCTTTATACGGCTTATTATAGACTCCACGAAAACGGTACAGAGTGGGCGATTGTTGTTGATAAAGCTGAACATGTTCTTGGAATTATTACAAGGCAAGATGTGCTTAAACTATAATTAGGTCTTTAAGTCGTTAGGTCATTAAGTCATTAAGTTCATTTAATTGCTCGTGTTATAATAGTAAAAAAGAATGCGAGTTAGTAAGAAGTGAAAAAATTTTGGTTTAGTTTATCGGATAAGATACGGTTTTTATTTATTGGTGGATTTAATGCAGGTGTATCGTACTTGATTTATTCTGCATTTTGTTTAATATTAGGCGAAGCTGCTTATCAAATTGCACTAGCTCTAGCGTGGGCAATATCATCTGTCGTATCTTTTACTACCCAAAAATTTCTTGTGTTTGAAGCTAAAGGTAATTGGATAAAAGAATATCTAAAATGTTGTACAACTTGGTTTTTTAGCTACTTGATTAATGCCGGTTTACTGGAATTTATTGTTAAAATTTTACACTTAAATGTATTTATTGCACAAATTGTTGCAACTCTTGCTGCTGCAATTTTTACATACGTTTTGTTTAAAAAATTTGCATTCAGACCTAAAAAATCAATCTAGGGTTTTATTTATGACAAATATTGATGCTAAGTATATGAAAATGTGTTTAACGCTTGCAAAGCGTGGAGCTGGGCGTGTTGCGCCTAATCCGATGGTCGGATGTGTGGTTTTGGATAAGAGCGGAAATATAGTATCAAAAGGATACCATAAAAAATATGGTGAAAACCACGCAGAACGTGACGCTTTGCTGAAATTGCAAAAAAACGAGGCATGTGGTGGAACTTTATATGTAAATTTAGAACCATGCTCGCATTATGGCAAGACTCCGCCTTGTGTTGACTTGATTATAGCGCATAAATTGGCAAGAGTTGTGATTGGAATGAAGGATGTTAACCCAAAAGTTGATGGAATTTCCAAACTAAAAGCTGCCGGAATTCAAGTTGATTATGTTTTAGAAAAAGAAGCGACTTTTTTCAATAGAGTTTTTATAAAAACAATGACAAAAAAGATGCCTTATGTGGTCTTAAAGACTGCTACTACAATGGACGGTAAAATTGCAACAAAAACAGGTTCTTCTAAGTGGATAACATCTGTTGCCTCTAGAGCAGAAGTTTATAAGATGAGAAAAGAGTTTGATTGTATTATGACAAGCTCAAATACAGTTATTGCTGATAATCCGACAATGAAAATGGGGCAATGTAAGTGGAAATGCGTTCTTGATAAAGATTTGAGGACAGATAGAGGTTCTAAAATTTATGAAGAAGGGCAAATTTATATAGCGTCAAAGAAGAATACTCCGCTTAAAAATAATCAATTGGATGTTGAGGCTGTTCTAAGACATTTGTATTCACTCGGAATTTATTCTGTCTTTGTAGAATGTGGCGGAACTTTAGCCGGCGCAATGCTTAGAGAAGGTTTGATTGATGAAGTGTATCAATTTGTCGCTCCTAAAATTCTTAATGATAATTCAGGATACAGCTGTTTTAACGGGGATTGTATTAACGAAATTTCAGAAGCCAAAAATCTTTCTGTTTATGATGTCAAACAAATTGGTACGGATATTTTGATTAAGTCTGTAGTTGGTTAAGTTTATGAGGTATATATGCAACCTAGTGATAAAGATAAAAAGAACTCAATCAAGTTATTTGAAGAACACAAAGTAAGAACTTCTTGGAACAGTGAAGAAGAAAAGTGGTACTTTTCTGTTATTGATATAGTAGCTATATTAACTGAAAGTAAAGACCCAACTGCTTATTGGAGAAAACTGAAACAACGTCTCAAAGCAGAAGGAAATGAAACCGTGACAAATTGTCACGGTTTGAAAATGGTCGCACCAGATGGCAAAATGAGACTTACAGATGTCCTTGATACAGAGGGAGTTTTAAGGCTTGTTCAATCTATTCCAAGTCCAAAAGCTGAACCATTCAAACTATGGTTAGCAAAAGTTGGCAGTGAACGAATTGACGAAATGCAAGACCCAGAAATTGCTATTAATAGAGCTTTGCAACACTATCGTAATTTAGGTTATAGTGAGGCGTGGATTAACCAACGTTTAAAATCTATTGAAGTTAGAAAAGACTTAACAGATGAATGGAAACGTAGCGGAGTTAAAGATAATCAATATGGTTTCTTGACAGATATATTAACAGAAGCTTGGTCTGGCATGAAAACCAGACAATACAAAGAACACAAAGGCTTGAAGAAAGAAAACTTAAGAGATAATATGTCTAACATGGAACTTGTTCTCAATATGTTGGCAGAGGTTTCAACAACAGAAATTTCTAAAGGTAAGAATCCACAAACACTTAAAGAAAATATTGATGTAGCTAAAGAGGGTGGAAGTGTTGCCAAAAATGCAAGATTAGAAATAGAATCTAAAACTGGTAACAAGATTGTTACAAGTCAAAATGCTAAATATATAAAACAAATTAAAGACAAAAAAGAGTAACCATATTAAAAAATCAAATTTGTTTGATTTTTTAACGTAGTTTATAAGGCAATTGTAGGGTGGGTAAAGCCTAGATAGCTGAAGAAATTCAGAAACAATCTTGGCATGGCGTACCCACCATAACTAAGCATCTTCGCCTTGATGCCTCTAACCTTCTATCTAGCAATAACTATTACGCTTGCAATGCAGTAACATTAATAATATCAATAAAATCAAATTTATTTGTGTCAAAAACGCCTTTGTCTGTAATTTTTAGTTCAGGAATAACAGGAAGTGACAAGAATCCCATTGTCATAAATGGGTCGTTTAATTCACATCCGATAGAATGTGCAGCTTGGTTTAATTCTTCGCATTTGTCTACAACATAATCAAATTCTCTATCAGACATCAAACCTGCAATTGGTAATGCTAATTCAGAAATAATTTCTCCATCCTTAACTACAACTTTACCACCTTTGCACTTAATCAATGCAACTGCTGCAGTGTACATGTCAGCGTCGTTTGTACCGATTACAATCATGTTGTGTGAATCGTGTGCGACAGTAGAGGCTATTGCGCCGCATTTCAGATTAAATCCTTTAACAAAACCTTTACCGATGTTTCCTGTCGCTCTATGACGCTCAATTACACATATTTTAAGTGTGTCATTCTCAATATTACTGATAGCATTGCCGTCTTCAACAAGAGCCTCTGTTTCAACTGATTTGGTAATTAATTGGTGCGGAATAACTTCCAGCGCTTTGACACCAATTTTGCCATCCGGTTCATTTACGCTGATTTTAAAGTCTTCAGGAGTAATCCATCTTACGTTAACAGAATTTCTGACAGCAAGCGCTTCGCCTTGCGGAATTTCTACTGCTAATTTGCCATTATGTGCAATAACGTTACCATTTTTCATAACGATATCAGGCTTGAATGATTTTAAATCCGGTAATACAAGCAAATCTGCTTTATACCCTGGGGCAATTGCACCAAGGTTTTGTAGTCCAAAGTATTCTGCAGTATTCAAACTTGCAACTTGAATAGCCTTAATAGGGTCAACGCCGGCTTCTACTGCACGTCTAACCATTCCATTAATATGTTCTTTCAAATCTGAAGGGTGTCTGTCGTCAGTTACAAAGATACATTTTCTTGTGTTGCAGTTTTTTAGAACAGGAAGCAATGCGTCCAAATCCTTTGCAGCCGTTCCTTCTCTAATCATAACGTACATTCCGAGTCTGATTCTTTCGATTGCTTCTTCCGGAGTTGTGCATTCGTGATCAGATTTTACTCCACTTGCAACGTAAGCGCATAAATCTTTTCCACTCAAATATGGAGCGTGACCGTCAATGCGTTTTTCTTTTGATTTTGCAAGTTCAAGTTTTGCCATAACGTTATTATCAAGGTTCAAAACTCCTGGGAAATTCATCATTTCTGCAAGTCCGAGAACCCAAGGTTTGTCAATCAAAAGCGACAAGTCATAGCTGTTTAAGTCAAAACCTGATGTTTCAAACGGAGTAGCAGGAACGCAAGACGGGAGCATTGTAAATACATCCATAGGAAGATTTTTTACAGCTTCGTGCATAAAACTTATACCATGCAAGCCTAATACATTAGATATTTCGTGCGGGTCAATAATTACAGTTGTTGTACCGGCAGGTAATACAACGCTTGCAAATTCTTTCGGTAACATCATTGCGCTTTCCAAGTGCACATGTCCGTCAATAAATGAAGGTGAAACATACGCTCCGTTTACATCAATTTCTTTTTTGCCGGAATAATTTTCGCCAATTCCTGCAATAATACCGTCGACAATTGCAATGTCACCTTTGTAAATTTCTTCTGAAAGAACATTCACAACATTAGCATTTTTGATTACTAAATCAGCTTTTTCTAATCCTCTTGCAACGTTTATAATATTTTCCATTTTTCACCTATAAAATTAAATTTTTGTAATCAACGAGTTTTGACAAGTCTTCACTTTTGATAACTTCATCAATAATATCTTTGAAACTTTCTGTGTTTTCAGTTTTCATACCATCAGGCAAAACAATATCAGTGTTTGTTTTAGAATTCACAAACCCTTTGTTTAATACTAAAAATTCTCTATATAGTTTTAGTATTTTCATATCATCTTCGTTAATTTTGTATTCTGTAGAAAGAAAATATTTCATATCTTTAGGGAATAATTCTAAGAATTTAATCATAAAATCCGTATCAGCTGTATTTTCTTCATCATTATATTCTCCACCCAAACAAGGATTGTTTAAAATTTCTTGTTCCGGTTGAGTTTTTATGTAAGCTGCCCACATTAGACATCCAATGTAAAATCCAAGATTATTGTAAAACATTTCCAAAAATCTTTTGTAATATTGTCTAAATTTCATTTTCTTTTGAGAAAGGTTCTTAAATCTGTTAATATCCATGTAAAGATATTCAACAGTACCCCTAAAAGCTAATATAAATGGTCCGAATCCTGGGTCGAATTCTAATCCTGCATTTGTCATAATATTTTCCCTTTTAAATATTTATACCATTTTAGTTTAACGAGTTGGAATAGTCAAGAATGTAGGTTTTAAATTAAAAAGTTGAAAATTAATAAGGGTGATAGATTTTCAAATTCAAATTTTAGAGCTTAAAATAACTTCATATAATATTTGAATTCACAAATAGTTATATTACGATAGAAAAAGGGAGAATGTATTTATTTTTTAACCAGACTATTTTAAATCAGGGTGAATTAGGGTGAGATTTTTATTAATACTATCGTTATTTTTTATGAGCTGTTTTTCTGCTTTCGCAGCCGGTAATACTGCTAGTAGTGATTTTTCTATAACTCTTCCTGCATTTGTAAAAGTAGAATCAATCTCTAGTCCGGTATTAGTTGCAAATATTACAGATAGAACAGGAAATTTACGTGCACCGTTATCAAGTACTTTTCGGGTAATTTCTAATGGTGCAGAAACAAAAACTCTTTACCTCAATGCTCATACCGTAACCCAAGGTGGGTACGAGCCTGCTATGTTTGAACAAGGTGGAAGAGTTTATATTGCATTTGCAAACTTAGCAAAAATGCCTCAATCACAAGCTTTAGCAAATTGTAAAATCGGTGGAATGCCAAAAGATAGCCCTGGGATTGTTGCATTTCCTGTAGATACAATTTCTGGTGCTAAATACAAATATTTAAGCAGCAAAAACAAATATGAAGTTTATGCAGAGAATGGAACAACATATGTAACAGTACACATCGGGCAGAATGTATTACGCTCATCATTTGCAGCAAACGACCCTAGAGGTTTTTATCAGGCGGTTTTATCCTTAACAGAAGCAGATATTTAGTTTTTTGTTTTCTTTTGCTCATTTTCCAAGCAATTTTTAATATGCTTTTTCCACTTATTTAGAATTCTTTTACTAATAACGTGTTCTATTTTACAAGCGGTTTCTTCTGCCAATTTACGTTCTATTTTTAGAATATCTCTAAAAAACATAGTTAAAGTTTCATGTTTTTCAATAATTTCTTTGGCTTTTTTTTCACCATCATCAGTCAAAGAAATTGCGCCATAATGTCCGTAATTGATTAAACCAAGCTGTTCTAATTTTTGCAAAGCTTCTGTCACAGAGGCTCTTGATACATTCAATTTGCGTGAAACATCAATTGCACGGACTTTATGCTCTTTAGAATAAATACTGTACACAGTTTCTATATAATCTTCTAAGCTTGAAGTGATTTCAGCCATTGCATACCTCCAATCATATAAAAAGAACCGCAAATAATATTCAATTTATCCGGTGTTAGAATTGTTTTATCTGTATACTTTTTAGTAAGATAATGGCATTTTTCAGCAAGTTCTTCATAGTTTGCAGCATTAGGATAATCAAATTCATTGATGTAAATTTCGTCACCTTCTCTAAAAAGAATCGACATCATTTTTTCGTAATCTTTATTTTTTAAACACCCAAAGACAAATCTACGGCTTTCCTCCGGAAAAAACCAATCAAGGTTTTCTCTTAAGGCAGAAACACCATTTGGATTGTGGCAAGCATCAACAATAAGATTTCTATCTTCAAAATACTCAAACCTACATGGATTTTTAACTTTGTTTAATCCACTAATAATTGTTTCATCATCAATGTTTTTAAACAAAAGATTTATTGCATTTATTGCCAAAGCCAAATTTTCAACTTGATGATTACCTTTTAGAGAAAGCGCATCCACAAATGCAGGATTTACAAACGGTGTCGTTAAGATAAATAATGAATCTTCTTTATCCGCTTTATCTTTGATGGCTTCGTATCCGGAACTTGTAATCACCGGACAATTTTTCTTGATAATTCCTGCTTTTTCAAACGCTATTTCTTCTTTTGTTTTGCCTAATCTTTCTGTGTGGTCTAAATCAATATGCGTAATTATTGAACACAAATTATTTTTTATAACATTTGTTGCATCAAATCTGCCGCCAAGTCCTGTTTCTAATATAACAACGTCAACATTTTGTTCTTTAAAATACAAAAACATCATTATTGTAAGGATTTCAAATTCTGTAAGGTGAATTCCAAGATTAGTTATTGTTTCAATATATTCAGCAAATTTTTCTTTCGGAATATCTTGTCCGCAGATTCGAATTCTTTCTGTATATTCCCAAATGTGCGGACTTGTATAAAGCCCTGTTTTATATCCTGCTTCTCTTAATATAGAATCAAGAATTGTACAGACTGAACCCTTGCCATTTGTTCCGGCAACGTGAATGTACTTCAAATCATCTTGAGGATTACCTAATTTTTCCAGAGCTGCAGAAATTCTATCCAGACCTAAGTCTACATAAAACATACCTTTGCTTGTTATTAATTTAATTGAGTCTTCGTAGTTCATATTTATAAATATAGCATATAATTAAGTGAATTGATGAATAAGCTTGATGAAGTCATTAAGTCGTACTATTACTAAGTTTTTAAGACTTATTCACCCTGAAAATCATATCACACCAATGTCAATTGTTTTGCAAAATGTTTTCTCAAAAACGATGGTCTATGATATTTACATAACCCGAATTTATCTATTGCCTCAAGATGTTCTTTCGTTAAATATCCTGCATTTTTTGCCCAATTATACATAGGGAATTCTTCGTGAAGTCTTTCCATATACCGGTCACGTGTAACTTTTGCCAAAACACTCGCAGCTGCAATAGAGGCTGATTTAGAATCCCCTTTAACCACATATTGCTGTTCGTGAGAAAAATCTTTAATCAATTTATTGCCATCAACCAGAACAAGGGTTTTAGGTTCGGTTATTATTGCGGAACAAGCCAGATTCATAGCTTTGAGAGAAGAATTTAAAATGTTAATTCTTTCTATCTCTTCTACTTCCACACAAATAATTTTATTGTGCGTATTGTTCTTAATAACGTCATAAATCAATTCACGTTTTTTATGAGTGAGTTTTTTTGAGTCATTGAGGATTGCTAAATCTTTAATCAACCCTTCTGTAATTTCCTCAAACCCAACAGCTGCTGCAAAAACTCCACCAGCCGCAGGACCACGTCCGGCTTCATCCGTACCGATAATAGGTCGTTGAAAATTCTTATCAAATTCAAAAAGTAATTCTGATGTCATAGAACTATTCTACTATAAATTTTTAATCCGGAAATGAAATCTTCACATATTTTGCAAAATAGTGTAAAATACACGTATGGAAAATGTAATTATTTGCGGGCTTGGCGCAGTTGGATTAACTTATGCAATGAAATTCAGGGATAAATGTACACTTAAAATCCTTGTTGATAATGAACGACTAAAAAGATACACCGAGAGCAAACCTGTTTTTAATGGAATAGAACAAAATTTTGAATACATTTTACCTTCGGATAAGTTTGATGCAGATTTAATAATCATAGCAACAAAGGCTCAAGGTTTGAAATCCGCAATCCAAAATATCAAAAATTTTGTGGGCGAAAAAACAAAAATTCTTTCACTCCTTAATGGAATATCTTCTGAACAAGAAATCAAAAAAGTTTATCCTATGGCAAAGGTTTTAAAATCATACTTTATCGGTCATAGTGCAGTAAGAACAGGAAATTCCGTTACACAAGACGGTGTTGGTGAAATTGTTATGGAAAAAGATGACGAGGTTATCAATTTTTTTGATAAACTTGGCATAAATCACCAAACACCTAGTAATATTGATTATTCAATGTGGCTGAAATTTACCATGAATATATTTTCTAATCAGACTTCTGCCATACTCAATCTTACTTTTGGTGAGATGAAAAACAGTCCGGAATTTATTTTGCTTGCAAAAAAAATTATCAATGAAGTTCGATTAATTGCAGAAAAAGAGAATGTCAGCGGACTTGAGAATTTGGAAGCTGATGCATTAAAAGCTCTTGCAAGAATGTGCGATGAAGGCAAAACATCAATGCTGCAAGATATTCTTGCCGGAAGAAAAACAGAAGTCGATATTTTTGCAGGAGAAATTATACGACTTGGGCAAAAATATGATATTCCAACACCTTACAATCAGGTTTTGTTTGATTTAATCAAAATAAAAGAAGGAATAGTATCATAACGAGGAGATAAATTTGAATATAGCGTTCATACCGGTAAGAGGCGGAAGCAAGTCCATTCCACTCAAAAATATTAAAGAACTAAACGGTAAACCACTTGTTTATTGGACAGCAAGAGCTGCAAATAATGCCAGATGTATCGACAAAGTTATCATTGCGACAGACAGTGAAGAGATTAAAGCTGTGGTTAAAAGCTTTGGGCTTGATAAAGTTCAAATTTACGACAGAGATAAAAAAAATGCAGAAGACACATCTTCTACAGAAAGTGTTATGTTTGAATATATTCAAAAATCAGATTTGAAAGCAAAAGACTTATTTTTTCTTATCCAAGCGACTTCTCCAATGCTAAAATCTGAACATATTGATGGAATGTATCGAGCATTTATGGCAGGAAATGCGGATTCGATGTTCAGCGGAGTGGTTGAAAAGCAATTTCACTGGAAATTTTTGCCACATCAAATTTCACACAGCCAAGAGAATTTTGTAGTTCCTGTAAACTATGATTATCGCAATCGTCCACGAAGACAGGAATTTGAAGGTTTGGTAGCAGAAAATGGAGCTTGCTACATAAATTCCGTTGGCAATATTTTGCGTGATAAATGCAGACTTTCAGGCAATATTGCTGCGTATGAATTACCTGCGTATACAGCGTACGAAATTGACGAGCCGGAAGATTGGTTTTTGGTTGAAGAACTTATGAAAAGATATCAATAACTGTTAGTTTTATGCAGTTTTTGTTAGGGAGTCCCTGACCTACCATATATAAAACAATTTTCCATTTTCAACTTTCAACTTACTAACCCTACATAAGTATGAATTTTAGCAAATCTTTTCCCACAAAAAGATGATTTTTTTCAAATATGTATTGAAATCCGTATAAAAATTGTTAACATGGCTATATAGGATAGTTGTTTTTCTGCGTTTTGTGCACATTTAGGATTGCAGAAAAAAATTAAAAAATAGAGCTTTATGAAAAAAATACTGTTAACAATGCTAATGGCAGGAGCGCTTAGCTTACCGAGTTCGGCTTCGATGGTTATTATAGACTATCAAGGCGATACAGTGGTGCGCCAACAGAGCATTGAGCGCAATTTGATTATTAATAGTGATGATGGAGCCAACTACAAAATCGCCCTACGTCCTCTTGATGACGCTTTGAGAAGAGTAGATGGCGAGGTTACAATTCCACTATCTGATTTGTATATAAACAATACAAGAGAAGATGTGTATTTAAGATATAACGAGTATTCGTATATCTTTGACGGACTTTCTATGGGCGGAGTTGCTAAAAATATGACGGCAAAAATCCGTGATTTTGGTATGGTTCCGGCTGGTACGTATCAAATAAATTTTGAAGTTCAGGCAACAGATGTAGAAACAGGTGAAATTGCTGCTACATCAACATTTAATTTGCAATTTATTGTACCTGTAATGCAAGAAATAAGTTTACACCACGAAGTGCCGAGAATAGTTCTTGGTGCGAATGATGCGTTTAAAAAACAACAAAAAGTTACAAATGAAACATCACCGTTGGTTTATATAAATTCCAATTGTGATTGGGAATTGTCCGTAAATGCGGATAATTTCGGTGATGCGGCAGGAAATTATTTTGTCAGAACAGTTTCCGCTTCATCAAATGTTGGAGAACGCTTACTCGAAAGAGTTCAGCTTACTGCCGGCAAAGAAATCGTGATTGCACGAGGCAAAGCACCTGCAAATAATGAATATGTAAGTGTTGAGTATTCTTTGGAGAATGCTGATGGCAAAGCCATTCCTTGCGGTAATTATGAAAACAGAGTTAAGTATGTATTAAGAGAAAGAAGGTAAATTGAAAAATGAATTGCCACGAAAATCATAGATTTTCTCGCAATGACGAAATGTGTGCCTACCAGATAGCCGTCATTGCGAGCGGGAGCGAAGCAATCCAGTCGCCAAGCTAATAGTGGATATTAGTCTAAAATGACAATCAAATGCTAAAGTAATAGATTGCCACGTCACTAACGTTCCTCGCAATGACGAGTGGCACTCTGATAGGTAACACAACAAAACAATAAAGGTAATAATGAACAAACAAAGTTATGTATATATTCTATTTAGCAAAAGAAATGGAACTTTGTATGTAGGAGTTACATCAAATCTGATAAAAAGAGTATACGAGCATAAGAACAAATTTGTTGATGGTTTTACTAAAAAATATAACGTTGATAAACTCGGTTATTTTGAAGTTTTTGAAGATATTACAAAGGCAATAGAACGAGAAAAACAATTAAAAGCCGGTAGTAGACAAAAGAAAATTGATTTAATCGAAAAAAACAACAAAGAATGGAAAGATTTGTACAATGAAATAATTAAATAAAGCTATAGATTGCCACGAAAATCATAGATTTTCTCGCAATGACGGTTTTATTATTGTCATTGCGAGCGTATTTCACTTCACTTTCAAATGTGTAGAGAAACTACAAACTCGTAAGTGTAGTGTAAAATGAAGCAATCCAGTCGCTAGGCTAGTAGGATGATATTAGCTCAAATATTACACAATGCTAAAGTAATAGATTGCCACGTCACTAACGTTCCTCGCAATGACGGACGGCACTTTGGTAGGTGATACGCTCCGTCATTGCGAGCGGGAGCGAAGCAATCCAGTCGTTAGACTAGTAGTGTAACATTCAATCTAAAAAATCAAAAAACAGTAATGGATTGCCACGTCACTGACGTTCCTCGCAATGACGAGTGGCACTTTGGTAGGTGACACTACAAGCCATAAAAGACGAAGACGCTGATATTATATTAGCTAAAATTTAATTAAACAAACAACAAACACAGAGGTAAAAATGGAATTAAAAACAATTAAGAATAGAATATTTTCAACAGCATTAGCAATGATGCTTGCCGTACCGGCATTTGCATCAGTTGCGGTTGCGCCAACTCGTGTTGAAATCAATGCAAACAAAATCAAAGGTAACTACATTACAACTGCAATCGAGGTTAAAGGTGATAGTCAACAGCCTATGAGATTCAAAATTTACCCTGGGTATTTCACAATTGATAACAAAGGTGAAGTTGTTATGCAGGACAAATCTTCTGACCCGCATGATTTGACTAAAAAAATCCGTTTTGTACCTTCGGAGTTCACAGTGGCTCAAGGAAAAAACCAAAAAGTCAGAATTAATATTGCAAATCTCAATCAACTTCCAGACGGCGAAAACAGAACTATGCTTTATATAGAAGACGTTAATCCTAAGGAAATGAATATTCCAACTGGAAACGCAGGAATTAGCGCTCAACTTATTGTAAAAACAAGAGTCGGTGTTCCTGTATACGTTGAAAAAGGTAAAATTACCAAAAGTGCTGAGATTGAATCATTAGAAATAACAAAAGGTTCTGACGGACTTTACACAAATATGAAAATCTCTAACAAAGGTAATGCAAAAATTCGTTATAGTGCCTCTGTACAAATTATACAAGGCAAGCAGTTAATTGATGAATATTCTACGGCAGAAAGAGTTGTTGCCGCAAACGGTTATTATGTTGATACGCAAAAAATTGTAACTTCTAATATAAAAAATAGCGGAGAATATACTCTTCGAGTAGTTCTTTCATATTTTGATGAAAATGGCAAAAGAAAGAACATAAAAAAAGAAACAAATTTAGTTATAAAAGGTAACATGTAGTACAAAAAAAAGAAAGGAAGGTTTACCCCTATGAAAAAAATCACAAAATTTTTACCGGTAGTGTTAGCATTAATGTTAACTTGTCCAGCATTTGCAGCAGTGTCTGATAATGCTAAATCAACAATGACATTGACAGTTCCAGAATTTATCAACATTACTAAAAATGACAATTGTATTGAAACTGCTACAGCATCATTTGATGACACTTATACAAAAATCACTTTGGATAATGCTATGAGCGGTTTGTACACTGTTATTACAAACAAACCTGGTGACAAAGTTAAAATTTCAGCAACAGCTATGGCTGATGGTGTAGAAACTCCAGCTTTGTTTGGTACAGATGATAAGAATCTTAAACTAGTTCTTACAAACATTGGTACCGGAAAATATCAAGCAAAGGCAACTGCTATCTCAAATTGCAAAACTGGTCCTGCTATTGCAGATAACGCAAATGCAATTTGTTTTAGTCTAACTCCTACAATTACACCCGATGCAGCTTCAGGTGCAAAAGACCCACTTACAGCAACAATGGGTGATGATGGTTACGGCGTAACTTATACAATTGATAATGGTAAATATGGTTTTAGCTATGTTTTAAATCAAACAGCTGAATCAAATACGTTCTCAACTCATGATACTAACGGAACATACAAAGCAACACTTACTTTGTCACAAGCAACTCCTTAGTAGGAACATAATTAGGAAACAATGAAAACAAGTAATTACGTAACATTTTTAATATTATTGATTACCGCAGCGGTTGGTGCGGGGAAAGTTTATGGCTATGCAGAAGCTGAAACGTCCGTTTATACGGACGTTCAGCCGACCGTAGCTATTTCAAAAGAAACATCATCCATCGAAAATACTTCTGCTAATGGTATGACTGGTGTACATAGCGGATTACAGTCTGTATTTAGTATTCAGACAAACGGAAATGACGATAGTTATGATTTCATTATGACTTCCTCAATTCCGGTAGATGGTGGAAGTGTTTCCGCTTATGGTAATGGCGGATGTATATTATTTGCCAACACATTGACTTCTCCAACAACTGCTGCAATAGAGGATGCAAAAACCGGCGGAAGTAATAATAAAAACGTAATTGCGTATCCTGTCACCGTTTCTACTACAAATCCGATGACAGCGGAGTTTCAAAAAAATTATAGTGTGTATGGGGATTGTTATGTAGTAAAAGTTAACAACGGTACAGAAGGAACTGTAACACATATTGTCGGACAAACACCGATTTCAGGGACGTATAATATCGGTCAGGATCCGGCAGGTACATATCAAGCAGTGGTGACATTCACTGCTGTGAGTAAATAGAGATTTTTCTCTTAAGGTTAAATAGAAAAAACTAAAGAATGTTGCCTTCTTATATTTGTAAGAAGAAGGAAAACAAAACAAGGCTATAGAAATAGTCACAGATGGAACTAAAAGTCAGTAAAAGCTGATTGCAAGAGTTCAACAGAATGTTAAATAGAATAAAGAAAAGTTTAATAATTGCTTTTACCGGCATGCTATGTGCATTACCGGTATTTGCGGTTGATTCAACAGTTTCTTATATTAACATAAATAATAAAGCTTATCAGGATGTAGAAATTGCGATTACAGAAAAGTCGGAGATTCTTGTTCCATTCAAACAACTTGCGGATTTATTTAATATCCAATACAACGCAAACAGAGTTGATAAACAAATCGGGTTCAAGACTTTTGACGGCAAAGAAGGTGTGATTAATCAGAACGGAATTTTTATCCAAGATTACAAAATATCTAACGAAAAACCTGTATTTATGGGTCAAGGGATTATGGATGGCGTGTTTAACGAGGCTTATATCACTGCAAATAGTGCTTCTAAAATCTTTGGCGCAAAAGTTTCTGCAAATTTTGAGGACTTAACTCTTAACGCAGAAGTTGAACGTGATATTCCTCTTTTGCATAATCTAAATAATACAATTGCTGACGATAAGGGTCCTCACGCTTATCAAGATATTGTTGCTCCTAAAAAAGCCGGTAAAATTACGCTAAACACAATCGGCTTACGCTCATCTTTGTTGAATGATAATATGACAGTTAAAGGTCAAAATTATCGCACTACTAATGATACGTTTTCAGGCAGTACTCAAGCAAGTATTAATGGTAAATTTCTAGACGGTAAATATCGTGTTGAAGCAACAGAATATCATTACCGTTCTGATGCGTTTATGTTTGGTGGTATCACCGGTACTTATAAAAACAGTGTAAAAGATAAAGAAACAGGTAAAGAAAAAGTTTGGTACGAATTGGGTAAGGTTAAAGGTGTATCAGATATTGATGCAACATTAGGTACAAATATTTTTGGTGCTCAAGTTTGGAATTATGATTACGAGAAAGAACCTCCTGAAAATTTGAACGGATATGTTAAACCAACTAGCTTGGTAAGATTAACAGTCAATGATTTAGAACCGGTTACTTTAAGCACGTATGCCGGTTATTACACGCTTAAGGATGTTCAACTACCTAACCCTGTCAAAAGTATCAAATTGGAAGAAGTCAATGAAGATGGGACTATTGAATTAATTAAGGAAGAAAAATATTCAATTTACGGCAACAATAAACCTTTTGAAAAAGAACAAAGAGGTTCAGCTTATGCCGGTGTTTGGGGATATCAAAACAGATTTTTCCGTGAAGGCGCTAATATTTACCGTGGAAACAATAAGAAGGTTACAGCCGGAATTGATTACCAATATGGTATCAAAGATAATGTTACTTTCGAATCACGCTTAACCGGTGATAAATTATACGAAAAAAATAGCACGAGTGTTGTTTATAGAATTCCAACCAACGATACACTTTTAGTAAGTGGTACTCAAAAAAGTGTTAACTATTTAGAAGGTGCAACAACATTAAACAGCGTCGAATGGGTTAATCCAAATAACAAAAATATTAAAGGAAGATTTACAGCCGGTGCAAGCGTTGCGCACGACATCAGAGAAGAACATACTCATGCAGGCTATATCGTTAAAGCAACAGGAGATTACGAAAAAGATTTGACACAATACCAAAAAGGAATAATCAAGCCAAAAAGAGCTTATGGCAGATTAGAATTATTCCAAACATCACCTGATTTTTATATAGCAAGCAGCGATTCTACTTCCAAAAACGACAGAACAGGTGGCAAAGTTTCAGGCGGTGTGAACTTTAATTCTACAAGTGCAGGTGGTACTTACAGCAGATATTATTCAAATATGAACCATCGCTATAGAGGCGGCACAATTAAATTTGACGAAGCTTCTATCAACGCTTCTACTAAAATTCCTAAAGTCGCAAATTTAAGATTCAACAGCTACTATAGACGTGGTGAAAACGAATTAGGCAGAAACAAAAACTACTTCTATGATGCGAATGCTTCTCGTGACCTTGGTCGCTGGGCTAGAATTCAAGCAGGTCGCAGAGAAAGTTTATACGATACAAAATATGACACTCAGACTATAATGGATAGAAATTATCACTCAAAATACGCTGATAATTACGCTCAATTAGACATTCCAATCCAAGGAAATCATGGTCGCTTTACACTTGGACATAATATTGTAAGATATAACACTGCAAGTTACCAAAATGGTTACAACATGTTCCGTTTTGGCTACACATTCCCAACTTGGAAAAGAACAACGCTTGGAGTCGGTTATGGTTTTAGATATAGCGGTCAAGGCGGAAATGATTTCAACGTGAACCTTGCATACCGTGCAAAATCCGGTCAGACAATGGCTGTAGGTTATCAATATTCACAAAACGGCGGATATTTTATTGATAACATGTTCACACCAACAACAAACAGACATTCAATCAATTTCACGTTTAATGACGCATTTCAAGTGTTTCATAATGGTCTGAAATCTGTTGGTGATGAAGATTTGAACAAAGGTATCTTTGAGGCTATTGCATTTGTTGATGTAAACAAAAACGGCAAATATGACAAGAAAATAGATATTCCGATAAGAGATGTGCCTTTGATTACAAGTTGGACTGGCGAAACATCTTATACAAATAAGCGTGGAAGAACATTCTCATCTAGCTTAAACCAAGGTGTTTACACTGTTTCTCTTGATATGAACTCTTTGCCAATCACAGTTGCACCGGTAACAAACGATATGATTAATAAAAAAGTTAAAATTGACGGCGGACAAACCACACGTTTGGAAATACCTTTAATCAGCACTGTTGGCTCTGTTTCAGGTAAATTACAAATATTTGATGACTTTGCAAGAGATTTGAAAATCACTGATTTTGTCGTAGTACTTCTTGATGAAAACGGAGAAGAAGTTAATTACTCAACTGTAGATTCAACCGGTGAATACTACATTTCAGGGCTTGCCCCAGGGAAATACACACTTAAATTGGATGAAAAATTTATTGATGCTTACGGATTAGAAGAACTTCCACAAAAAAGTGAAATAAGTGTATTTGTTCAGTATGACTACAACACACCAATTGATTTTACAGAGCAGAATTTGGAGTATAAAACACTTTCGCTCTAATAATAAGTTCTATTTAACATGAAAAACATATATATGTTCTAAGCTGCCTCCTATATGGCAGCTTTTCTTTGGTGCTACGGTGCTACGCACGTAGTCATTTGGTCGGCTTCTAGATGGAACTACAAGATTATATAATAACTACCAACTCCGCCTCAAAGTGGGACTACAAGATTAATGTAATTGTCAGGGTACGCACGTAGACATTGGGTCGGCTGCATAGTAAGTACCACTAGATTGTATAGATACTACTGGCTCCGCCTCGAAGTAAGACTACAAGTTTAATGTCTATTTACCCCCGCACGTAGTCATTTGGTCGGCTTCATTTGGTACTACTAAACTTTATAAATACTCCAAGCTCCGCCTCAAAGTGTGACTACGAGTTATGGCGTATTCCCTCTCCTAGCAGGAGAGGGTTAGGGTGAGGTAGAAGAAAACGCACGTAGATACTGGGTCGGCTTTCATAAGTTGAAAGTTGAAAGTTGTTTTAAAACAGTTTGTGGTTTTACTTACCAGTAGTGCCGTTATTGCGAGAAAATCTATGATTTTCGTGGCAATCCAGAAAATATAACCTAACTGGATTACTTCGTTTTACACTACACTTACTAGCTTGTAGGTTGCATTACACATTTGAAAGTGAAGTGAAATATGTTCCTTGTAATGACGTGGCGCAAGACTACAAACTTAAAATTTGATATATATTTACCTACACACGTATACATTTGAAAAGTACTTTACACTATCAAAGCTATCCATTCCACTCAAAATATCGTTTTTTTTCATCTTTAAGAACAAAGCCATTCTTTTTATAAAACTCTGAAACACTTCCTGCATCAGCTCTCAATTTAATAACTTTGTCTGCATATTTGTTTTTTAACAAATCAAGCATTTTACTCCCGATATTTTTATACGCCGCTCTTTGACTCAGAGATGTTTGCTCGGGGTCGACCTGAATATAATTGAGTTCAACAGAATTCTTATCTTCCTTATTTATTTCTGCCATACCTAAAATTTTTGAATCATCTAAATCATCAAAATCACTATCTTGCTTTGTCATTATATAAATTTCACAAGGCTCATTTTCTAACTTTGTTTCAGACATTAACATTGCTCTATATGCAATATTTGAGGCAAATTTTTCTCTATCCCAATTTCTTGCGGCATAAGTTAGCGCCATCACATCAAGCAGATTCTTCCTATCAAATTTTACCCAATTGACTAGTTCCGGAGTGTATTCTCCTGTAATAGAATTTAGTTTTTTGATTTCTGCCTTGCATTCGAAATTTGCCCTAAATCCCAAATGATTATTATTTATACTGCTTATATTCATTTTATCTTTTATTTCGCCAAATAAACTGTACTACATCAGGATCAATCAACTTAAATCCATGTTTTTTATAAAAACCAACTGCGCCGGCTGAAGAAAATAATGTGATTGCCTTATTGTAAATTCGTTTTGCAGACTCTAACATTGCTTCTCCAACATGAGCAAATTTTCTGTTATTTATTCCGTACTTTAAAGTTGGTTTAACTTGAAAATATCTGATTTCATCAGGTTCCGCAAGTTTACGCTCTATCAGCATCGCACCTAAAATTTTGCCGTCATCCAGTCTATGAAATTTTTTCTTTTGCGTTGTTAATAAATATATTTTGTTATTGTGTTCTGAAAGTTCGCCACGTTCAATTTTTTCTGCTCTATTTGCGATATCACCTGCAAAGAGTTGACCTTTCCAAGTTTCAGATATATTACAGACTGCATCTACATCTTTGCTATTTTTAGGGTCAAGTTCTACAAAATTCGCTCTTATAGGCTCATAAGATTGAGTCTTGTTATTATATTTTTGTATCGGCACTTTTTGTATAAATCGTGCACGAAAATTTATTGTGTTGGTTGTTGCATTCATCATACTTGATACAAAACTCCTAAAAAATAAATTTGCTACATGATGTAACAAATTTATTTTTTAAGTAAATTATTCAATAACTTTTAAAACTTCATAAATATTCATCTTATGTGATTTTCCTCTGATTTCTACATCAGAAATTTTTATTACATCAATAAAGCTCTTAGTTGCTTCATAAGTAGAACTACTTATCAACATTTTTGTTTTGTAAACCTTGTTATAACTTTCAAGACGGCTTGCAAGGTTAACGGTATCACCAATAACAGTGTATTCCATACGGTTTACGGAACCGATGTTACCAACAAAAACCTCACCGGTATTAATTCCGATACCGATTTCAATTTTTGGCTTACCTTCTTGCGCCCACTTTTTCTGCAATTCTTTTACTTTCAATAGCATTTCGTAACCGCACTTAACAGCATTTGAGGCATGGTCTTTATCTTGAATAGGTTCTCCAAAAATTGCCATAACAGCATCGCCGATAAATTTGTTAATAATTCCATTATACTTGGTAATTATAGGTTCCATTTCCGTAAAATATTCGTTCAAAATTTCAGAAACCTGCTGTGCAGACATTTGTTCTGACATAGATGTAAATCCACGAATATCGGAAAAAAGAACTGTTACTGTAGCTTTTTTACCACCCAAACCAAGATTGTCGATGTTCATAATTACACGTTTCATAACATCTTGTGACATATATTTGCCCATTGCAGATTTTACTTTTTCTTTGCTTCTGTTTTCCAAAACAAATTTATGCGTGTACCCGATAAGCATAGTAATAACAAACATTACAGGTGGAGTGATTACAAAAATAATCGTTTTAAAATAATAACAAATTGCTGCAAGTAAGAAATAACTCGCAATTAGCCCTATAGATAATATTATTGATTTGAATAAATCATTAATACGAATTAAGACATAAATTAATATCATGCCCAAAATCGTAAGTAAAATATTTAAACATTTTGGAACAATTTTTATAAAGTCGTTATGAACAATATTATCTATCGCTGTTGCCTGAATATCGACCCCTGGGTGATTGGAAATCATCGGAGAATTTTTATTATCGTTCAAACCACTGCCGGCTGAAACATTTGCACCAAGAACAACAATTTTATTTTTAAATTCATTTGGATTAATCAAAGCTTTTTTGCCGGTCATAATATCATCATAAGAATCCATTATATCAATTGCAGAGTATTTTTTATGAGAGTATCCTTGATTGTTCATTTTGTAGAATCTCAAAGGTACAATTGATTGATAAACAGTGCTTTTTTGTTTGATTTTGTAATTCAAGTCAGGGAAATAAATCTGGGAGTTTGTTACTACCATCTTTGGATTTTTATTCTTTAACAAAAATGCTTCTAAAGCCGCAGATGGATAAATTTCGCCTTTATATCTGATTATGTATTCTTGATTTCTAAAAACTTCGTCCATTGCGTAAGAAGAAATTTTGCCGTCAATAAAACCGGGGATAATGGATACTGAACCGCTGTGTTTTACAACATCATAATAAGGTTTAGGAAAAGGCATTATGCTTGAATATCCATAACTCGGAACTGTTATTTTATTAATTGCACCGGTTGCATATTTGGTAAACGCTTCATCATATATTTCGCCAAAATCAGGGTTTTCCCAGCCAACAATATTTGGCATAAAACCAACAACAAGATTATCCATTTGGTTTACAGAATTAAAAAATCGAGTATCAGAATCAGGATTATCAATATCTAAATTAGAAACAAGTGCATCATGCAAAATAACGTCCGGATGAGCGTAATCTTTCAGGTAAGAATATATTTTGCAGTATAAATCACGTTTCCAAGGCCAGCGATAAGTCCCAATAGACTTGTCATCAATAACAATAAGGATAACATCATCACTGCCATAAGTTTGTTTATGCGTATCAAACGGCAGTTTCTCTGTTAATACGTGTTTAATCATATAATCATAGGCTTTTGGCTCAACAAAAGTATACGTAACAAAGTATGCAAAAATTAATGCGGCTAAGACTATTAAGCTTAGTAAAAAAAGTTTAATCTTTTTCAAAATAAAACCCCTAAATTTTTCTTAAAAAATTTGACTTACCTGTTCATGATATAATAAATTAATAGAAAAGGATACATACAAATGAGTGAAAATTATATAGAGATAATCAAACAAGATAAGCTTTTCCCTATCATCAGAACAAAAGAATCGGAAGAAGCAATTGAAATTTCAAAAGCTTTAGTAGAAGGCGGAATAAGGATTTTAGAAATTAATGTTGAAAATCCGACTTTATACAAAGCCATTGCCGAAATTTCAAAGTTCGCAACTGTTTGTGCCGGAGGTATTATTACATCAATGCAGGCTGACGCTGCTTTTGAATGTGGCGCAAAAATGATTGCCTCTCCTATATTCCAGATGAATATGGTTAAGATTACAAAAAATAAACGTGTTCCGTTTATTGCCGGAGCGTCTACTGCAAATGAAGCTTATATTGCTTGGAAATCAAGAATTCCGCTTATCAAATTGTATCCGGCGGATGCAATGGGCGGTGTTCAATATATAGAAGACATTCTTAGACAAATGCCATTTTTAAGTCTTATGCCAATGGGAAATATCAAACTTTCTCAAGCTGTAACATACATTAAAGCTGGTGCTACTGCGGTTGGTATCGGTCGTGATTTCTATCAAGGTTTTACTCCGAAAGAAATTACGAGCAGAACAAAAGAAATTATGAAAGAAGTTAAGGATTTTTCTGAATGGATGCAAAAGTAGATATTGCAATAATCGGCGAATGTCTTGTGGAGCTTTCTTCTAACGGAACTCTGGCTGATACTTCTACGCTAAACAAATATTTTGGCGGTGATACGGTTACAACTGCCGTTGCTGTCGCAAGATTAGGCGGTAATGTTACTTACCTAACTCAAGTCGGAAATGACGGATTCAGTGAATTCATTCTATCCAGCTTGCAGAAAGAAAATATTGACACTTCGCTTATCAAATCAAATGATGAGCAGAATGGAATGTATATTGTATCAAGAACTCCTGAAAAGAAAGAACTCCTGTATTACAAGCGCAAAACCGCTGCGACAAAGCTTTCTATTGATGATATTTCTGAAGATTATATTAAGCAACTAAAATTAATTTATTCAACAGGTGTTGTGCAATCATTGAGTGCAAGCTCCAGAGAACTTGTTAGAGAATCTTTTAGGATTGCTAAAGAAAACGATGTTCTTACAGCGTACGACCCGAATTATACATCTTGTTTTATGAATTCAACTGACACAAAAGAATATTTTGAAGAAATTGTAGAATTTACAGATATTATATTTTTAAGCTTGAAAAACGATGCTGCAAGACTTTATGAAGTAGATTCAATCGACAAAGTCGTAAAATATTTTTGGGACAAAGGTGTAAAAATAGTTGTTATAAAATCCCACATTGATAATGGATATTATACCGGCTATCGTGGCGAAATCTCGTTTACAGAATTCTATAATTCTCAAAAAGCAATAGATACAACCGCTTCCGGTGACGTATTTAATGGTGGATTTCTATATGCAATAACAAACGGCTACGCACCAAGTGAGGCTACAAAATTTGCTTCTGTTGTTTCCGGTTTACAAACTCAAAATTATGGTGCAATTCAAGCTATTCCTTATAAAAACGCAGTTTTGGAGAATGTTTAATGACAAAATATATTGTATCCGGCTATATCGGATTTGATAATTTTGGTGACGAAGCAATTGCAAAAGTTTTAACCGACAGACTTAAAAAAAGCGGTGCAGAAAAAATTACTTTAATTTCTTCTAGTCCTGAAAAGACTGCTCAAATACATCAAGTTAACTCTTGCAAGATGCTTGATTTCTGGAAAAGTCTGTGTGAAGCCGATGTTCTTATATCTGGCGGAGGAAGTCTTTTGCAGGATGTTACGAGTGTTAAGAGTTTGATTTATTATCTTGGTGTAATTTATTCTGCTCTAATTTTGCATAAAAAAGTAGAAATTTTTGCACAAGGAATTGGACCAATAAATTCTAAAGCCGGACAAATATTGACAAGATTTGCTTTATCCAATGCTGATAAGATTTCTGTAAGAGATAAAAAATCCCAAGAACTGTTAAAGAAATGGGGAATAAAATCTGAACTTGTAAAAGATCCTATTTTGGAACTGGAACTCCCACACAAAAATAAAACCGGAGTTGTTGGAATTCAATTAAGAAGTTATCCGACTGTAACAGACAAATTTTTAAGCCGACTTGCAGAAGAAGTGATTAAAAATTTTGCGGATAAAAAGATACAAATCATCTCTTTACAAGACAGTGTGGATTTAGAAATTTGCGAGAAATTTGCACGAATTTTAAAAATTAATGGACGAGAAAATAATGTTGAAGTTGTGAGCGGATTATCGATTAATGACGTTTTTGAATGTATTTCAAATTTAGAATACCTTGTTGCGATGAGATTTCATGCTAATGTTGTAGGGATGAAATCCGGTGTAAAAACGCTTGCAATTGATTATGATATAAAAGTTAAAAAATTGGCTGATGAGTATAAGCTTCCAATTATAGAACTAAATCAACAAGACATGAGCAAAGAATTTGAGCAATTGTGCTTAAAATAAAAAACCTCCCCAATTAGGGAGGTTTTTTTACGAATAGAAAATTGAAAGTGGAAAGTTGTTTTAAAACAGTTTGTAGCTGCACCTACAAGTAGGGCGTGTCCCCTCCCTTTATAGGGGGAGGGCTAGGGTGGGGGCTAATTCTCACAAAGTAGCAAGGCAGGGTTAAACCTAAACAAGCCCTTCCTTTAACGCTTTTACTGCAGCTTGGGTTCTATCATCGACAACCAATTTTTGGATAATATTGCAAACGTGCGCTTTTGCGGTATGCTCACTAATTGTTAACGTTTGAGCAATTTGACTATTTGATTGTCCATCAACAACCAATTTCAAAACTTCGTACTCTCTTTGCGTAAGATTTGAGTGATTTTCCTTGAATGCGCTGCGTGAAAGTTGACGTGACGGAATTACACAGCTATTTTTATCTCTGATAAACGGAACAACATGAGGATCAATCCACATTGCACCTTCCTTAACCATTTTGATTACACTCATCAAAAAATCTGTGCTGATATCTTTAATTACATATGCACTTGCACCTGCTGTGAGAGAGGCATTAAGTTCATTCTCACTTATGTGAGAAGTTAACATAATAACTCGAATATTGTTATTATGTTCTAAAATTTGTTTTGTTGCATCAATCCCCGAAATATCCGGCAAACCGATATCCATAAGGATAATGTCGGGTTTAATAAGTCGTGCTTTTTCTACGGCTTCTTTCCCGTTTATAGCTTCGCCTATTATTTCAAGCTCCGGATAGTCCGTGAACAGTGATTTTATACCAATTCGCATAAGTTTTTGGTCTTCAACAAGTAATATTTTTATTTGCATAAAACCTCCTTACGATAAGAAATTTCAACAAAAAGCGAAATCTCTCCACCGTAATATTAAATTACTTGTCTGTAATTATAAATTACTGATATAAACACCAAAAATGCTAATGCTTTTACGTTTAAATTTAGAAGTATTTTTTTAATGACTCTTGTAAATCCAATATTTTTACATGATTTTCCAACATCGCCTGATTTCTGCCTTCGTAAGCTGATGTATAATCCTCATTCTCATCAATTGCAAGATTAAAATACTTAACCGCATCATCAAGTTTATCTTGAAGATAATATACCATTCCAATCAAAGTATATTCAACTTCTTTCATGTCAGAATGTTCAAGAGCTTTTTGGTAATACTCAATCGCTTTATCATAATTTTTCTCAAATTGCTTTAAACATCCTAAACCACGTAAAACGACAGGATTATTCGGGTCAAGCCTATACGCTTCTTCCAATGAATTTGAACAAGACGAAAAATCAAATTTGTCATACTCTTCTTTGGCTTTATTAATCAAGCCCAGAAGTTTAATTTTTACGTTCATTCTCTTGAAGAATCCGGAAATTTCTTGTAAGTGTTTTAACTCGTCTGCCATTACACCGTATGCATTTTTTCAAAAATGCCTTTTTTCTGTACCCAAATTTCTACTTCAAGCTTATTGCCTTCTTCTACAAGAATATTTTTAAGCTCTTTAAAATTAACTTCTGCATGCTCAATATCACAAAGCATAAACATCACAAAGTGACCTTGCATAAGTGTTTGTTTAATATCTTCGATATTAACCTTGTATTTTGCTAAAACTGTTGAAATCCCTGATACAATACCAACTTTATCAGAACCTGAAACTGTAATAATTATTTTATAATCGTCCATCTCTGCCTCTTAAATTTATGCTCGCTTATGTACTAATTATAAATTTTTTACTACATATAAGTCAAGTTTTTAGGTTTTAATTCCATTTCGTGAATGCAAGAGCTAAACGTTGCAAGAAGTTTAATTTTGGCATTTGTGGATTATTTTTGTTGTTTGTATTGTTTTTGGAGTTTTTCCCTGTTTTTGGAACATCCATTAGCTTGTTAGTCTTGCTTGCAGCTTCGCCATTCATTTTCATAGCTTCTTCAAGATATTTAACTTTGAATGGATGTTTCTTCAAATCTGCATCAGCAACATCTTTTAATGACGCACTAAATATTTTGCTTGCTTCTTTTGCAATAAGTTCAATTTCACCGTTTGAATAACCGTTGTTTTGAAGTTTTTTAGCAAAAGATTTGAATGCAGAAGTCTTGTAGAATTTATCATCTACTGCACCAATATTTTTCATATACATTTCTAACAAAGCAGGAACTTGCTTTTTGTCAGGAAGCGGAACTTCGATTTTGTTATTAAATCTTCTTAATGCAATTGGATCAACAATACCATTTTTAGGGTGATAGTTAGATGTTGCAATTACTGTAACATTTGAACAATTTTCTCTAAGTTTATCCAAACCAGTTAAAACTGCAGCTCTTGATTTTGCGACTTCTTCTGCACCATGAGCGCCATCAGGAACTTTTCTCATAACTGCGTCTATTTCATCAATACATACCACGAATTTTTTATCTTTTGCGGCATTAGCGTGTTTAATAATTTCATCAAAACAACTGCTGATTTTCATACTTGCAGCATCTTTATACGGTGAACCCAAATCAGGATATTTGATACAAGTGAACATTGAGCCTGTTTCTTGCGCAAATTGTTTCGCTACATAAGTTTTACCGGTGCCGCCATGTCCGTATAGGTACATAATATCCATACCGTTACTTGCACCACCCCATTTTTTAGCTTCTTCCGATAGTTTATTATTTTCAATTATTGTATTAAAAGCTTTTTTCAATGATTTGGAAGTTGTATCAGAATCCAATGACGCAACCTTTTTATCTTTTGCAAAATCTTCCCATTTTAGTTTAACACCTGTAAGTTTGTTCAATTCGTCATTTGCTTGTTTGCCAACATTTTTACCTAATTTCTTGAACCCTAAAACGCCCAATAAAGCAATTCCGGCTGTAGTCAAAAATGCTCCGGCAATACCAATTTGTGCCAATACTCCGGCTTTATTCCATCTATCTTGACTCTTAGCACGTTTTTCTGCTTGATTTTCTGCCATTGCCTGCATCATAAAAACATCATCTTTCAACGCATTTTCCGGCATTGGCTCTGTATAACGGTTATTATAATTTACCTTATTTTGCTGTCCAATCTTTTGTGCTTCTGCTTTGAAATTTATTGTACTTACCGGAATTGTCATAATTTGCTCCTTGTTTATAATTCGCTAGGGTTAATCTTTAAATCTGAAATCAATTTCATAAAATCTTTGTTATCAAAATTCAATTCGTTTTGTTTGTTTGCAATTGTTCTGACAATATCAACTACATCAACTTTTTTGTCTTGGCCTTTTATAGAAGCTGCTGTTGCATCATAAATTGAATCAAGAGTTCTGAATGAAGTATTGTGTTCTTTCTTTGCAAGAAATTCGGAAATAATATTCAATTCATTAGAACCATTTTTAAGTTTATCACTCACAAGATTTGCATCTCTATAATGATATTTAACAGAATTTGCGATTTGTTCTTTTGTAGGCAAATCAACAAGAACTTTTTCACTAAATCTGTCTAACATTGGTCTATCAAGTTTTTTTCCACCAAGTGCAATCCCTTTTTCTACATCAATAGGAAGGTTAGTAGCACCGATTGTTATGATATTTTTTCTCTTACCTAATTTTTCTGTAAAGCATTTCTTGAATTCGTTCAACATATCATTAGAATGTTTTGCACCCATGCCGTTATCAACCATCATTACAGAATCAATTTCATCAATGAATACGAAGAATTTCTTAGCTGGGTCTTTATCCGCTTCTTGACAAATCATATCAACAGCCTTGTTTAAGTTACGTTCGCTTACACTTTGGTATTCTGAACCTAAACTTGTTACATCAAGAGAAGCAAATTTAGAATCCGGAAACTCTTTTGCCAAAGCTTTTGCAAACGTAGTTTTACCTGTTCCTGGAGGTCCGTAAAGTAATAATGATTTAGTAGGACGTCCTCCCCTTGCTTTTAAAATGTCTGGATTTTCTACACTATTCTTAAATTTGGATGTAAATTTTTTCAAGCTATCAGGTAAAGCCATATCATCAAGTTTTGATGACTTAGTTAAATCAGACCAAATTTCCTTAAGTTCATTAACAGGTTTTTCCAAGCTTTTATTTTGTTTACGCATATAATATATGCTTGCAATTGCGCTGGCACCAAGAGTTCCTAAAAACGCATAATATATACCTTGGTTAACTTTAGCCTTCTTCTGCTCCTTTTTCTGCTGTTTTATGAATGTATCTACATCCATTGGCTCATACGGGTTTGCAGTCGCTCTAAAATTAACCTTTTTATTTGTTGTCGGAATTATTGTTATATTGTTTCCTATTGAATCAATCGTAGTCATAAAAACTCCTAACACTAATGCTTCTAACATGTATAAAACAAAACTTTGGACGGAATTGCTCTATTGTAAAGTTTTGTAAAACTTTTCTTAAAAAAGCTAAAGTTTTTGAAAAAAATGCCGATAACAATAATACAAAGGGACAATAAAGGAAAGAAAAAATGGGATTAGCCTGCTCAAACATAAGACTATTAACATTAACCGCCCGCAAAGCTGATTGCGAGTACGGTATTTCTATTGACTCTATGAGAAAAATGGCACTCTCTAGAGAACAGAGCAATTTGTCCAAAGAATACTACAGCAAGCTTCAAGCAAAAAGCATTGCTTATTATGATAATGGTAAGTATAACAAGATTAATTATAGTTACTTAATGGGATATAGTGGCAAAGATGGATACATTGCTGTTACAAACGGTTCAAAACCTTTAAAAACAGAAAACTCAATGATTTTAACCGATTATAAAGGGCAAGTTGTAATGGACGATGCTTACGCTAACGCTCTTGTTGCAGTCTTAGGCTCTTCGGCTATGGATTCTAACGGTAGAGGTGGAACATTCTCAACTGATAAGATTCCTGAAATCCTTGCGAAATTAGTTCCGGGACATACAGCAGAAGAATTTAAAGCTGTTATGGATGGAGATAGTGTCAGCTCAAGTTATGGAGCTTCCGGAGTTCAAACAACAACCGGTGAAGCTAACGGAAATAAAACAACTGTCGACAATACTGATTCCAACACAAAATTAATACAAAAACTTGTTGATTTTTATGAGCCGATTTTTAAAGCAGCAGCTTCTAATGGTTGGACAAAAGAATACAATAACGAAATGAAAACTAATGATAATTATGTAAGTGATGCTATAGTCAGCGGTTCGTTCCAGCTTGCAACAGTTAATGAAGATGGTAACTATGACCCTGATACATCTTTAACTTACTTCGTAACAGCAGGACTTCTTGAATCAAGAACGGACTCTGAAGCCAGAGAAGAAGTTACAGCTTGGTACAACGCAGAAAAAGAAAGAATTTCTGAAAAAGAAAACTGGATAGATATTGATATGGATAACCTATCAACAGAATTAGAAGCTATCAATACGGAGATACAATCAGTTAAATCACTGGTAGATGATGCCATCAGCTCAGTATTTGACTGGGGTAGCGGCTAATATTAGCCGCTAGTAAGAAGCCCGTTTTAGCTTCTTAAAACAATTTTAATCCCTAATTTTTTCCTTTTCCTTTACATTAAATTATCAAACTTGCGTTTACGCAAGTTTTTTTTGGTGCTACGCACGGTACTACGTGCAGAGGGTAAATGTTACATTAATCTTGTAGTCTTGTGTTACGTCATTACGAGCGTTTCTCACTTTACTTTCAAATGTGTAGTTGTATAACCTACAAGCTAGTAAGTGTGGTGTAAAACGAAGTAATCCAGTCAAATAATAATTATAGATTGCCACGAAAATTCTCAGAAATTTATATATGGCTACAAAACAAAAGTCTAAATTTTCTCGCAATGACGGCAAACTGGTAGGTACAACTACAGACTGTTTTAAAACTGATCCAATGTCTACGTGCAGAGGGTAAATGCACATTGAACTCGTAGTCTTGCGCTCCGTCATTGCGAGCGGGAGCGAAGCAATCCAGTTATTGGTGCATAAAACGCATCCTTTGATAATATAAATTGCATTAATTGAACGAGTTTAGATTTAAAATTGTAGGGTGCATCCTATGCGCCTTATTATTTAAGAATAAGCCCCCACCCGAATTTCTAAGTTTCGAGTAATAATACTCTCAACTTGAAATTTTCCCTCTCTGTCACTAACGTGACATCTCTCCCGCTCAATGGATGTTGCGGGCGAGAATTAAGTTTTAGAAAAGTCTGTACCTCCCCCGTGGAGAGGGTACGCCATTGTTGTTTTTGAGCTACTAAAATACTAATAATTATAGATTGCCACGAAAATTTTCGAAGTTCTAAACCAGACTACAAACCTAAAATCACAATTTTCTCGCAATGACGGCAAACTGGTAGGTAAAGCTACAGATTGTTTTAAAACAACTTTCCACTTTCCACTTCCCATTTTCAACTCATAAAAGCCAACCCAATGTCTACTAATACAAAACTACCAGTCCCACTTTGAGGCGAAACTAGTAGTTTTAATATAATCTTGTAGATTTTACCGAGTAGCCGACTTAATGTGAAAAGTCTTTTTGCCTACTTTTTCTACAGAAAAAGTACGGCTATTCTTTTGTGAATTCAGCGTCGATTACATCGTCATCTTTTTTGTCAGAAGAAGCATTTTCGCTGCCTGCTGAATTAGCTTCACTGTTAGCAGCTCCGCCTTCTTTTTGAACAGCTTCATAAGCTTTTTGAGAAATTGCGAACATAGTTTGTTGCAATTCTTCTGACAATTTTTTCAACTCATCAGAAGGTTTGTTTTCATCTAAAGCTTTTTGAAGTGCTTCTCTGTGTTCAGTTAATTTCTTAACATCTTCGTCAGAGATTTTACCTTCGAAATCTTTAACGATTCTTTCAGAAGATGTGATTAAGGAATTAGCATTGTTTTTGATTTCAGCTTCTTCTTTTTTCTTCTTATCTTCAGATGCATTTGCTTCAGCTTCCTTAACCATCTTGTCGATATCTTGTTCTGACAAGTTAGAAGAGTTTGTAATTGTAATCTTTTGTTCTTTGTTAGTAGCTTTATCCTTAGCTGAAACATTTACAATACCGTTAGCATCGATATCAAATGTAACTTCGATTTGAGGAACACCACGCATTGCAGGAGCTATGCCTTCAAGTCTGAACATACCTAAAGATTTGTTATCAGAAGCCATTGGTCTTTCACCTTGAAGTACATTGATATCAACAGCTGTTTGGTTATTTTCAGCAGTTGAGAATACTTGTGACTTACTTACCGGAATTGTAGTGTTACGAGGAACAAGAGCTGTCATAACACCGCCTAAAGTTTCGATACCTAATGTCAATGGAGTTACATCCAAAAGAACGATATCCTTAACTTCACCAGCTAGAACACCAGCTTGGATAGCAGCACCAACTGCAACAACTTCATCTGGGTTAACTGATTGGTTAGGTTCTTTACCAGTATATTCTTTTACCAATTGTTGAACTGCAGGAATACGAGTAGAACCACCAACTAGAACAACTTCATTAACTTCGTTTTTGCTTAAGCCTGCATCTTTTAGTGCTTGTTCAACCGGTTTTTTACATCTTTCTAACAAATCATGAGAAAGGTCTTCGAATTTAGCTCTTGTAAGAGTTAATTCTAAGTGTTTAGGGCCATTAGCATCAGCTGTGATGTAAGGCAAGTTGATAGTAGTTTCAACAACTGATGATAATTCGCATTTAGCTTTTTCTGCAGCTTCTTTAACACGTTGCATTGCTTGTTTGTCACCTTTAAGGTCAATACCTTCTTGTTTTTTAAATTCTTTGCAAATCTACAATTTTTTATTGAGAATGCCAAAGAAAAAATCGAGAATTTCTTCTGCTAACGGCGTTCATAAAAACAAACGAGCTACAACCGTAGAACAACTGTCTTACGATCGTAGCCCGCTTATCCCTATATTTCTCAATCTCTGTTATTCCTCCGCACTCTGCTTCAGATAATCAGAGATAGGCTCATCGAAACTTCTTGTTACTGCAATACGGCCTGAGCGAGTATATTGCAAGAGACAATCAAAACTGTTCAACTTGTGGAACAAGTCTGCAATATCCTCTGTCAAACCAGCCAAGAGTACCGTACTGTAAGTTGGATTAACCTCCATCATACGAGCATCATGCTTACGGATCGTACGGGAAACCTCAGGGTTTTCCAGCAGAACAGGAGTTGAAATCTTGAAAAGAGCCACCTCATGGATGAAAATCTGATCATCCGCATAGTAATCACTCTTCACGACATCGATT
>URPS01000005.1 GCA_900549855.1 uncultured bacterium
ACCGCAGTTTTGAGTTCGGCGTTTGATAGGGAAAATACGGTCTATCTGGCTGTGAAAAAAGGCAAAATGAGCGATATGGTCAGATTGGCTTTGAAGCGGTATCAAACATTTTTAGAAAGATAATTGGAGTATTGACTAGATGACAGAAGAAAGTGCAAAGGGCAAATTAACATTGTCTGGAAAATCGACCCTCACTTTGAAAAATCTTAATAAATCGACGGCTGCTGATGGTAAAAAAGTGGTGCAGGTTGAAGTTCGTAAAAAAAGAGTGATTAACCAAACGTCTCAAGCCGCGCCAAAAGTGGAAATTGATGAAGCTACCGCGCAAAAATTAAAGTTGTTGGCAGAGGCTAAGGAACACGATGCTAAACGCAAGCAAGAGGAAGAAACTCGCAATGCTCAACGTTTGAAATTGCAAGAAGAACGTGCCAAAGCTCAACAGGAAAAAGAAAACGCCGAAAAAGCCAAGGCTCAGGCCGAAGCAGCTGCTAAAGAGGTAAAAGAAGTAGTGGAAAAGGCCAAAAAAGAAATAAAAGAAAGTCCGAAACAGCCGCAAAACGAAAAATCATTTGCCAAAAATGAAAATGTGGAACATCGTCAGAAAAAAGTAAAAGATGATTATGATGACGATGAAGAAGAGGAAAGTTATCATAAAAAAAGTAAAAAATCGGCAGTGGTCGAAAAACACGCGATGACGCGTGAAGAAACTTTTGAACAGGAACGCAAAAAAATTCAAAAACGTAGTTTTGAACCGCAACGCCGCAATAATAAAATCAATATCAACGCTTATATGAACAGCGATGATGACGATGATTATGGCTATGGAGCTCCGCGTCGCCACTTTAAGAAAAAACAGCCTAAGCCGGTGCAGGTGCAGGCTCCGCAAGAAAAAATTGTTAAGGAAGTGATTATTCCGGAAACAATTACAGTGCAAGAATTGGCTAACCGTATGGCCGAAAAGAGTGCTGATGTGATTAAGCGTTTGATGTCATTAGGTGTGATGGCGACGATTAATCAGGCTATTGACGCGGACACGGCGCAAATTGTGGTTGAAGATATGGGACACAAATTTAAGCGCGTGGCTGATAGCGATGTGGAAGAAGGTTTGAGCGGACCGGCAGATACGGAAGCGGATTTGAAACCGCGTGCGCCGATTGTAACGGTTATGGGACACGTTGACCACGGTAAAACAACATTGCTTGACAGTATTAGAGCTTCTAAGCATAAGATTGTCGCAACAGAAGTTGGTGGCATTACTCAATCTATCGGTGCGTATACAGTTTATTTAGATAATAAACACGAAAAGAAAATTGTGTTCGTTGATACTCCAGGTCACGAAGCTTTTACCGAAATGCGTGCCAGAGGTGCAAAAGCTACAGATATTGCTATTTTGGTTGTTGCAGCAGATGACGGTATAATGCCTCAAACTATTGAAGCAATAAACCACGCAAAAGCAGCGGAAGTTCCTATTATAGTTGCTGTTAACAAATGTGATAAACCTGGGGCTAATCCGGATAGAGTACTTCAACAATTAACAGAACATGGACTTGTTCCGGAAGCATGGGGTGGTGACACTATTACGGTTAATGTTTCAGCTCTTCAAGGTACCGGTATTGACGAATTATTGGAATACATTTTACTTGTTGCAGAAGTACAAGATTTAAAAGCTAATCCTAAAGCAGAAGCTTCAGGTGTTGTAATTGAAGCAAATCTTGATAAAGGTAAAGGCCCTGTTGCAACGCTACTTGTTCAAAATGGTACTTTAAGAGCAGGTAATTGTATTGTTGTAGGTACTGCTTGCGGTAGAGTTAGAGCATTGTTATCAGATTCCGGTGAAAGAATTGTTAAAGCCGAACCTTCAACTCCGGTTGAGATTTTAGGTTTAACAGAAGTTCCAAATGCAGGTGATTTCTTTGAAGTTGTTAAAAACGAAAAAGAAATGAAATCTATTGTAGAAAAACGTAAAGAAAAAGAACGCAATAAGAGATTGGATGCTATGCTTCCAGCTCATATGAGAAGAGAAGCCGGTGATGCTGATGGCGATATTCCACAATTGAATTTGATTATTAAAGCAAATACTCATGGTTCTGCAGAAGCCGTATCTCAAGCAATTGCACAATTTGAATCAAAAGAAATTGTAACAAAGATTATTCACGTTGGTGTTGGTGATATTTCAGAAGCCGATGTTATGTTGGCATCTGCATCGAATGCATTAATCTTAGGATTTACAGTAAAAGAAGATTCAAATGCTTTGGCAGCTGCAGAAAGAGAAGGTGTTACAATCAAGAAGTATGACATCATCTATCAAATTTTAGAAGATATTGAAAAGACTATGATTTCTTTACTTTCTCCGGAAGTTAAAGAAGTTGTTACCGGTCAAGTTGAAATCAGACAAATCTTCACAATTGGTAAGATTCAAAAGATTGCAGGTTGTTACGTTACAGAAGGTAAGATTAACAGAAATGACACTGCTACTATTTACAGAGATGGTAAAGAAATCTTCAAGGGAGCTGTTGATCAACTTAAGAGATTCAAAGATGATGTTAAGGAAGTTGCTCAAGGTTTCGAGTGCGGATTATCATTTGTTAAATTTAATGATATACAAGAAGGCGATATTGTTAAATTTACAACAAAACAAGAAATTGAACGTTCTGAATTAGAGTAAACGTTTCTTTTAAGATAATCAAATTAACTGGTTTGATATAATAATTTAGTTTGAAAAAAGAGGAAAATTTCTAAAAATTCTCCTCTTTTTTTCTATTTATTAATTAAAGCTAAAAGCTACCCCTCTCGCCAGCTTGAGCCGCAATTGATGTCTACATCAAGAGGTACTTTTAGAGGTTGGTTAAGTTCCATACATCTCAAAACAAGTTCTTTTACTGTTTCCAGTTCATCTTTTGGCACTTCAAATACCAATTCATCGTGTACTTGCATTATCATTTTTGTTTTAAGATTTTTTGTTTCTAATTCTTTTTGAACATCAATCATTGCCATCTTGATTAAATCAGCAGCGGTTCCTTGCAATGGTTGGTTTATTGCAGCTCTTTGAGCGAATTCTCTAATTTGGTAATTAGGACTCATTAATTCTGCTGCAAGATAACGCTTACGACCAAAAATCGTTTCAACATAACCGTGAGCATTAACAAATTCAACTTCTTTATTCATATATTCTTTTACTTTAGGATAGGTTTCAAAATATTTATCAATAAATTCTTGAGCTTCTGCGTTAGTAATTCCGATACTTTTAGCTAAACCATACTTAGATTGTCCATAAACGATGCCAAAGTTAACAGCTTTAGCACGTCTGCGCATTTCTTTTGTAACTTCTTCTAATTTAACTCCAAACACCTTGGATGCTGTCATAGTGTGGACATCTTCTCCTGAAGTGAATGCGTGTATAAGATGTTCATCTCCTGATACGTGAGCCAATAATCTCAATTCTATTTGAGAATAGTCCGCAGACATTATTAAGGAATTATCCTTATCCATTGCACAAAAAGCTGAACGAATTTTGTTACCTTCTTCCGTTCTAATCGGAATATTCTGCAAATTTGGATTAGAAGATGAAAGTCGACCTGTAACTGTCAGTGCTTGATTGTAAGTAGTATGTATTCTGCCATCACGTTTGCTAATAAGCGTTGGAAGTACATCTGTATAAGTTGATTTAAGTTTTGCAAATTTTCTATGCTGTAAAATATATTCGCAAATTTCATATTCTTGTGCAAGTTCTTCCAAAACTTCAGCACTCGTAGAACGTGATTTTTTCTTTTTTGTTTTTAATTCCAATTTGTCAAACAAAACTTCTGCAACTTGCTTTGGCGAATTGATATTGAAAGGTTCACCTGCAAGTTGATAAATCAAGTCTTCCAACTCTGCAAGTTTTTCCGTCATGTAGGAAGATAGTTCTTTTAAGTACTCAACATCAATCGCAACACCCGTATGTTCCATTTTCGCAAGTACAATCGTAAGTGGCATTTCTATATCTTTTACTAATTTTTGTTCTCGCTCATCAAGATTTTTTATCCAATAATCATAAAGTTTAAAAATCGTGTAAGCCTCATCGCAAGCAGCTTTTTCATCATCTCCTATTGTAATTATATGATTTAAAAAATCTAATCCTTGAGCTTCTAGAGAATGTTTGCGGTTAGGGTCTTTTACATAACTTGCAAGTAACACATCATATTCTAAACCTGTAGGATTAAAGCCGTTATTCAAAAGCAAGTGGTAATCTGATTTTGAATCATATCCGATTTTTTTGATATTTGGATTTTCAATTATAGGTTTAAGCTCCGCAATCAACTCTTGATTAAAATAATAGCTTTTTCCATCCGAAATTGATGCTGATGTGATTATTCCATCTTTTGAATAGAATTTGAAAGCTAGTAATTCTTTAGAAGATAAAGTTGCTAATATATTTTTTAAATTATCAGAATTAACAATTTCATATTCAAAATCTATATCCGCAACAGTTTCCTTGATAGCTTGCGTAAATAGATTCTGTTGAATGTTTTCACTTTGGTTATTATTTGCAAAAAGACTTAAATTTGTGTTGTCTTCAACTGCAGCATTTGGATTAAACGATGTTAAAATTTTATCAATATTTTTTATAAAAGTATAAAACTGCATTTTTCTTAAGAATTCAGACACATTTTCAATTTTGGGCAATTCTACAGTTGCTTTATCAATATCAAAGTCAATATCTACATTTCTGATTATTGTAGCTAAATCTTTTGAAAGAACTGCAATTTCTTTGCCTTCACATATTTTATTTTTAACTGCTTTTTCCGGAATATTTTCGCAATCTGCCAAAATTTCTTCTAAATTCGGGTATCTGTTTAAAAGTTTTTGAGCTGTTTTTTCACCGATACCTTTAATTCCAGGAATGTTATCAGAAGTATCACCTCTTAATCCCTTATAATCTGTAATTTGGTTAGGATAAACTCCTAATTTATCGTAAACCCTATTCCAATCGTATTCAAGAAGTTCTCCCTTGGTCGGAATCAGAACTTTAACAGTACCTTCTCTATCAATCAGCTGAAAACTATCTTGGTCACCGGTTAATATAAGAGTTGTATTTCCGGCTTCAGATGCCATTTTAGAAATTGTTCCGATAATATCATCAGCTTCAAAACCTTCTTTGGTAATCATAGGTATATCAAAAGCTTTCAGACCTTCGCAAATAATTCCGATTTGACTTCTCAATGTATCCGGCATAGCTTCTCTATTAGCTTTATATTCTTCAAACTTTTCAGTTCTAAAAGTTCTTCTGCCAACATCAAAGGCTACAGCTATATAATCAGGGTGAATTTTTGAGAGTAAATCAAATATTGCCTTAAAAAAACCGTACACAGCCCATGTTGGCTGATTATCAGAATTCTTCATGCCGGTTCTTTCCAGTGCAAAGAATTGACGATAAGCCAATGCGTGTCCATCAATTAATATCAAGGTTTTAGACATTCTAATTTACTCCCAATAATTTATACCCATATTTACTATAATTACACAGTAGCTGTTGAAAGATTTTTGATGATATCAAGAAGTTTGTTCACCATTAAATCTTCGTATTTTTGAGCATTTTCTTTGCTATCAGCTTCAAATCTCAAAGTGAAAACAGGTTCTGTGTTACTTTGTCTGATTAGTGCAAAGCCTTTTTCAAACACGATTCTCATACCATCAATAGTAATAATGTCTTTGATATTTGTACCAAAGAAATCCGGATTTTCTGCGATAACTTTCTGGAATTCTTCTAATGTGCCTTTCTTTAATGAATTTGGACAAGGAAGACGAACTTCGCTTGAAGAATACATTGATGCAAATGGTGCCAACATATCTGTAATTTTAAAATTAGGATTTTCTTTTTTCTTTCTTGCAACGATTTCAATAATTCTACATCCGGCATAAATTGCATCATCAAATCCATAATATTTGTCTTTAAAGAATGTATGACCACTCATTTCGCCGGCTAGAACTGCACCTGTTTCTCTCATTTTTGATTTGATATAGCCATGACCGGTTTTGCACATAACTGCTACACCGCCGGTTGCATTGATTGTATCGTAAAGAACTTGTGAGCATTTAACTTCTGATACAATAACAGGTTTAATACCTTTTTCGTTGTATTCTTTGATAACATCTTCAGCATAAATTAGAAGCAGTTTATCACCCGTCATAGAATTGCCGTCAGAATCAATCACGCCGATTCTGTCGCTGTCACCGTCAAAAGCAATACCTAAATCAGCCTTATTTGCAACAACAGCTTTTTTGATATCATTCAATGTTTTTTCATCACTTGGGTTTGGATGGTGATGTGGAAATCTTCCATCAGGCATAGAGTATAGTTCAACAACTTCACAACCTAAAGCTCTGTATAATTTAGGAGCAACAACACCGCCGGTTGCATTAGCACTATCAACAACAACTTTAATTCCTTCACCGATTTTACCAAATTTCTTAGTCATTTCTTCTATATAATCAGGAATTAAATCGTATTCGTTTAGAATTCCAAAAGGTACCGGAGGAATGCTCAAGCGATATTCTTCAAGAGTCAATTCTTTAACAATTTTGATTTGTTCTTCGTTCAATGATTGTTTTGCATAAGTCATTTTCATACCGTTGTATTGGCTTGGATTATGACTTGCTGTAATAATCATAGCGCCGGTAACAGGCATGTATTTTGTAATGTATGGCGGAAGTCCAACAACTTCTGAATAATAACCTAAAGGTGTAGGAGCCAATCCCATATCTACTACATTAGCGCCACAAGAACGGATACCTTCTATCAATGATTTTGAAAGTGATGGTGAATGTAATCTTGCATCTCTGCAAACGCTAATCCAAATTTCAGATGGAAGCTTTTTGGTTTCTTTTACCAAAAACTGAACGAAGCCACGTCCTGTATAGTAGAACAATTCTTCTGTTACATCATCTCCATAAATTCCTCTTATATCATTTTTTCCAAAAGCTGATTCTTTTAGCATAACTCCTCCATTAATCACATAATTGTGCTTGCAAACACAATTTATTTACCCATATAATAGTAGCATGAAAACTCTTAAAAGTCCTATTTTTATTAATAAACTTAATACGCAGTCAGGCTTTCTTTTTGTTTTACCTGCGCTTATCGGAACTTTTGTATTCATCATAATTCCAATAATCTGTTCTTTTACGCTCAGTTTTATGGATTGGGACTTGTTAAATGATATTAAGTTTGTCGGGTTAAGTAATTATAAAAACATATTAAGCGACGGAGAGTTTTTGCAAATATTAATTAATACTTTTGTATACGCAATCTCGACAACTTGTTTTGCAGTAGTAATTCCTCTTTTAATTGCATCTGTTTTAAATACCAAAATTAGAGGAAGTGAAATTTTTAAAACAATATACTTTTTACCGTTTATAACTCCTGCAGTAGTTATTGCAATAGTTTGGGCTTGGATTTTTGATCCAAATATTGGACTTGTTAACAGTTTGTTTAAAACACATTTAACGTGGTTATTTGATACTCGGCTTGCCATGCCGGTTTTAATTTTTGTATCAGTTTGGAAGCTTATCGGATACAATGTAGTTCTATTTTTAACCGGTTTTTCTACAATAAATCAGAATGTATATGAAGCGGCTAAAATTGATGGAGCCGGAGCTAAAGAAATATTTTTCAAAATAACAATACCTATCTTGAAACCTACAATATGTTTTGTGACGCTTGTAACTGCAATATCTTCTTTTCAAATATTTGATTTAATTTATGTTATGACAGAAGGCGGGCCAAATAATTCTACAAACGTGATAGTTTATTCTATATATAAATACGCATTTGAATATTTTGATGTAGGACAAGCTTGTGCTTTAGCATATATTTTATTTATTGTGATTTTTGTATTGGCAGTGTTACAAAAGCTTTGTATTAAAGAGGGGTAAGTCTTTTGTAAACAAATCTTAATCAGTTACGCAATTTTTTTAGGTAGAATGACTTTATATAAATATAAAGAAGTGTAGGTTTAAATATGATATTAGATGCTGCTAATTTTTCTCAAAGTAATTTGGACCAAAATAATTTACCCCAAAATCGTCCTCTAATTATGTGTGCGAACAACAGATACTATGCCGGCATGACATTAAAAGAGGCTAAAGTTAAAGATTTAGAAAAAAGTTTTTGGCGACGAGATTTTCATAATATTGATAAAAACGGTGATGGAGTTCTTTCTGTGGATGAGATTATGAACGAAAGAAAAAGGTCATCTAAAATTAATAAGATATTAGCCGGAGTTTTTACCGGACTGGGTGTGCTGGATTGCTTGGGGAGCAAAGGTACTCCTACATTTTTTAAATTGTTAGATATCGGTTTCGACGCATTTATCGCAATAACATCCTTTAATAAAGCTCGCAGAACTGATAAAGGTACTAAAGAGTATGAAGAATTAATACAAAATGGAAGATTAAACTGTAATGCCTAATCTTCCATTTAAAAGATAAAACTTTGCTTTTTACTATTTTTTAGTTATCAATTCCATATTATCAAAATAATTAAGCTTCATTGCTTGCTTAACTTTGTTTAATGTATCAGCTGCAACTTCTTTTGCTTTTAAGCTGCCTGACATAAGGATTTCGTATACAGAATTGATATCTTTTTCGAATTCTTTTCTGCGAGCTCTAATTGGCTCTAATTCTTCATTAACGATGCTGTTCAAGAATCTTTTAACCTTGACATCACCCAAACCGCCTCTTTGATAATGTTCTTTTACTTCATCCAGTGATGCGTAATCGTTCCAATAACGTTCAAAGTGTTCCGGCTTGCAGAATGCGTCAAGATAAGTAAATACCGTATTGCCTTCGATATGTCCTGGGTCTGTAACTTTTAAATGAGTAGGGTCTGTGTACATACTCATAATCTTCTTCTGAACATCTTCCGCTGTATCAGAAATGTAAATACAATTACCTAAAGATTTGCTCATTTTTGCTTTGCCGTCAATTCCAGGGAGTCGCATACAGACTTGGTTATTAGGAAGTAATGCTTTTGGCTCTACTAATACGTCTGAGCCATAAATATGATTGAATTTTCTTACGATTTCTCTTGTTTGTTCAATCATTGGCAATTGATCTTCTCCAACCGGAACTGTATCAGCATTAAATGCTGTAATATCTGCTGCTTGACTGATTGGATAACATAAGAAACCTACCGGAATACTTGATTTGAAATCTCTCATTTGAATTTCAGATTTTACCGTAGGATTAAGCTGCAAACGAGCTAATGTAACAAGGTTCATATAATAGAATGTCAGTTCTGTAAGTTCAACAATTTGAGATTGGATAAATAATGTTGAAATACTTGGATCTAACCCTACTGATAAATAATCAAGAGCAACTTCTAATATATTTTGTCTGACTTTTTCCGGATTATCAAAATTGTCAGTCAACGCTTGAGCGTCTGCAATCATAATAAAGATATTTTTGTAATCACCGGAATTCTGAAGTTCAACTCTGCGCTTTAAAGACCCTACATAATGTCCTAAATGTAATCTGCCTGTTGGTCTATCACCGGTTAATATAGTTTTTGCCATAAAAATATCTCTCCAATAATCTTTTTCTAAAGCCGATTATACAATAAAAATGTTTTATTTGCTAATTCAGTAAATGAGTGACAAAAAACAAAAACTTTAAAAATATGATGATGTTATAAACGGCAGAAATAGTGAATATAAAAGAAAAAGTTGCTAAAAAGAAGTTTAGCAACATTAAATAAACACGAGGATATTAAGAGAGAGTATAAAAATTTTATTCTTGGGCATTTAATCTAACGTTTTGATTTTTTGCCCTTTTTGATTTTTTTGTTATCCCTTACATATTTATAAAGTGTTTTAGTTTTCAAAAATTGCCTTTTTAAACCAAAATTTTTTTAATTTTTTACAAACCTTAAAACTATATATAATTACTAATTGAATTATATATACAGTTGCAATATTAAAAATATCACTCAAATTAAGTTTGCTTTACACAAACCTTTTTTATGTTAATATAATATGTATATAGGGGATGAATCGTGCTTAATTAAGCTTACAAAAAGAGGAAAAGCAATCGTAGAAGGTTTAATGTAAGCTAGTCCACCTGTCGAAAAAGAGGAAAAGCAATCGTGGAAGGTTCAATGTAAGCAAGTCCATCTGTTGAAAAAAGGTAATGCAAGCATGGATGGCTAAAAACAAGCTAGTCCACTTATAAAGAAGGATAGAGGAGAAAAATTTTGGCTCAACAAAATATGTTTTCAGACGGTAAAATTGTACCGGTTAATATTAGAGAAGAAATGAAAAAGTGCTACATTGACTATGCAATGAGTGTTATAGTAGGTCGTGCGCTTCCGGACGTTAGAGATGGGTTAAAACCTGTTCACAGACGTATTTTATATGCAATGAATGAATTGGGTATGACGCCTGATAAACCATTTAAGAAATGTGCCCGTATCGTTGGTGAAGTACTTGGTAAATATCACCCGCATGGTGATAGTTCTGTATATGAAGCTCTTGTTCGTTTGGCACAAGATTTTAATACAAGATATCTTGTTGTAGATGGTCATGGTAACTTTGGTTCGGTTGATGGTGACGGAGCTGCTGCAATGCGTTATACAGAAGCACGTATGCACAAAATTACAACTTCTATGCTTGCTGATATTGATTGTGAAACTGTTGATTTTGAGCCAAACTTCGACGGTTCATTAGAAGAACCTTCAGTATTACCGGTAAGACTACCAATGCTATTGCTTAACGGTTCATCCGGTATCGCTGTTGGTATGGCAACAAACATTCCTCCTCACAACTTAAATGAAGTTGTAGACGGTACAATCGCTTTGATTGATAATCCGCAAATTACAATTGAAGGATTGATGGAATACATTAAAGGTCCGGACTTCCCAACAGCTGCAACTATTGTAGGTTTATCAGATATTAAACAAGCTTATGAAACAGGTCGTGGTTCTATTAAGATGTCTGCAGTTGCGACTATTGAAGAAATCCCTGGAGGGGCAGGCAGACAAACAAGAACAGCCATTATTGTTACCGAAATCCCTTATCAGGTTAACAAAGCTATGCTTATCCAAAAGATTGCAGATTTGGTTAAGGAACAAAAAATTAACGGCATTTCTGACATCAGAGATGAATCAGATAGAGAAGGTATGCGTATCGTAATTGAACTTAAACGTGATGCGAAGCCGGAAGTTGTTAAGAATAATTTATTTAAGTTTACACAATTGGCAACAACATTTGGTGTAAACATGGTTACTTTGTGTGGTAAACAGCCTAGGTTGTTAAACTTATATGAAGTATTAAATGAATTTGTAGAACACAGGGTTGAAATTGTTACAAGAAGAACTATTTATTTCTTAAAGAAAGCAAAAATCAGAGCTCATATTTTGGCAGGTTTATTGATTGCTTTGGGTTCTCTGGATGAAGTTATTGAACTTATCAAAAAATCTAAAACTACAGAAGATGCAAGAAATGGCTTGATGAGCAGATTTGGTCTTGATGTTGATCAGGCTAATGCAATATTGGAAATGCAATTAAGAAGATTGACAGGTTTGGAACAAGACAAAATTAAGAATGAATATGACGAACTTCTTAAGAAAATTACAGAATATGAAGGAATTCTTGCTGATAGACAAAAAGTTTTGGATATCATAAAAGCAGAACTTCTTGAAGATAAAGAAAAGTATGGCGATGATAGAAAAACTCAAATTGTTCCGGAACAAGGCGAAGTTACGATTGAAGATTTAACTCCAAACACTCCTATGGCAGTATTTATTACTCACCAAGGATATTTGAAGAGAATTTCTTTAGATACATTTGAAAGACAAAATCGTGCTACACGTGGTAAAGCCGGCATTAAAACAAAAGAAGATGATGATATCCAGCATTTCTTCACTGCAATGATGCATGACAAGGTATTATTCTTCTCATCTAAGGGTATTGTATACAGCCTTAATGTATACGACTTCCCAGAAGGTGGTAGACAATCTAAGGGCTTGCCTATTGTTAACGTATTACCGATTGAACAAGGAGAAAAAATTACAGCTGTTGTTCCTGTTAGTAACTTCTCGCATGATATGAACTTGATTATGCTAACTCAAAAAGGTTATATTAAGAGAATTGAACTTGATAATTTTGCAAGCATTAGAAGAAGCGGTATTATTGCAATTTCTTTGGAAGAAAGCGATAAGTTGAATTGGGTAAAACTTGCTAATCCAAATGATGAAATTATTATCGGAACATCTTGTGGTATGGCAATTAGGTTCCCTATCGAAGATTTAAGACCTTTGGGCAGAAGTGCAAGAGGTGTAAATTCTATGAAACTTAGAGCTGCTGATACTATTATCGGTTGTGACATTGTTCCTAGAAATTATGATGCTGATTTGCTTGTTGTAACTTCTGACGGTTTTGGTAAACGTACTAAACTTTCTGAATTTAGGACACAAAACAGAGGCGGAATTGGTTTGATTGCAACTAAGTTTAAATCAAATATGTCAAGATTGGTTGCATTAACTATCGTAGAGGAAAAAGACGAAATAATGATGGTTACTGCAAATGGTATTGTTACAAGAATCAAAGCCGGCGATATTTCTTGCCAAGGTAGACCTGCAACAGGAGTTAGAGCTCAAAACTTGACTGATAATGATACAGTTGTATCTGTTAATAAGATTGTTAATACTGATAAGAATGAAGAGGATTCTACTCCTGCCGGTGGTTGTCCTGCCGAAACTCTTGAAGGTGAACAAGGAAGTTTGACAGAGGAATAGGATAAGATTGTAGAACTTAACGAAAACACTTCACAAAAGTGAAGTGTTTTTTGTTTTAACATTGAATTGCTACTACAAATGTATTATAATGTAATTACAAATAAATACAAAAGGAGTGATTTATGTCAAAAACTTTGCAAATTAGAGTAGATGATATTATGAAAAAAGCAGCAGATGAATTATTTACAAGTTTGGGATTAGATACATCTACGGCTATTAGAATTTTTTTATCAATTGCAATTGAAACAGGAGGTTTGCCATTTGAAGTAAAACGTCCCCAAAAGTCTTTGCAGGTTGCTATGAGTGATGTTTTAAATAAAGAAAATCTTAGTAAACCGTATAACTCTGCTAAAGAAGCAATTGATGCTATGTTGGAGGATTGATGTTACAAATCCGATTTGCAAATAGAATGAAACGTGATGTTAAACGATTGAAAAAACGAGGTAAAGATTTATTAAAATTAGAAACAACTCTGGATATTTTAGCGAGTCAAAGAGATTTGCCTGAAAGATATAAGGACCATTCTCTAAAAGGTGAGTGGCAAGATTTTAGAGAATGTCATATTGAGCCGGATTGGTTATTAATATACAAAATAGAAGAACAAGAATTGATTTTATATGCTACTGCAACAGGGAGCCATGCTGATTTGTTTGAAATGTAATCTGCTAAACTACAATTTTCTCTTTTAAGTGTTATAATTACTATGTCTTAAGGAGGAATGTTATGAGCGATTTAAAAATATATATGGATAAAGATATTAACCTTGATTTAATTAAAACAAAGAAAATTGCAGTTATAGGATTTGGTTCACAAGGTTACGGACAGAGTTTGAACCTTAGAGATTCAGGCTGCGATGTTATTTTAGGACTTCGTCAAGGTGGTAAGTCTGATATCAAGGCAAAAGACTATGGTTTAAAGACTATGCCTATAGCTGATGCGGTTAAACAAGCTGATATTATACAAATTCTTATTCCGGATGAAATTCAAGCTCAAGTTTATAAAGAAGATATTGAGCCTAATTTGAGAGCCGGTCAGTATTTGATGTTTTCACACGGTTTTAATATCCACTATGGATTTATTAAGCCGCCAAAAGATATAAATGTAATTATGGTTGCACCAAAAGCTCCAGGGCATACAGTTAGAAGTGAGTATAAAGAAGGACGTGGTGTTCCGTCACTTGTTGCAGTGTATCAAGTTGCCACAAGTTCTGCACTAGGTGACACCTCATCCCAACTCTCTCCTCAAGATGATGGAGTATTACAGATGGCGCTATCTTATGCAGCTGCTATCGGCTCCGGCAGAACAGGTATTATAGAAACAACGTTCAAAGAAGAAACTGAAACAGATTTGTTTGGCGAACAAGCGGTTCTTTGTGGCGGATGTTCAGCTTTGATTAAGACTGCGTTTGAAACTCTTGTAGAAGCCGGATACTCTCCATATATGGCTTATTTTGAAGTTTGTCATGAATTGAAATTAATTGTTGACTTGATTTATCAAGGTGGAATTGAAGACATGCACTATTCAATTTCTAATAACGCAGAATATGGAGATTTAACAAGAGGTAATAAATTAATAAATTCTAATGTTAAATCTGAAATGAAAAAGATTTTGGAAGATATTCAGAACGGTAAATATGCAAAAGAATTTATGGATGAAATGAATGGTGGCGGTAAAAAATTCAATGAACTAAGAAATGCATCAAAAGGACATTTGATAGAAAAAATCGGTTCAGAAATTCGTTCTTCTTTCAAATGGAATCGTGACAATAAATTGATTGATAGAGATAAAAATTAATATTTAATTATGTCCGGTTGGGTTATAGCAAAACATTATTCTTTTTCTAACATGAGAATGTATTAAAAATACAGTTTCTTAATCTAGTAAAAGGAGTGAAAAATGAAAAAAACATTGTCAATGTTGGCTATACTCGGTATAGTAGGTGTAATTGGTTCTCAAACTGCAAATGCTTTTGAATGGTCAAGTATGAATCCGGCATATTGGGGACATTGTCCAAAATGTGAAAAGAAAAAAGCTGATTGCAAATGTAAACAAAAAGTTAAAAAATGTGATCCTTGCGAAAAGGTTACAACACCTTGTCCTTGTGAAACAGGTGCAGCAGCTCCATGTGAACCTTGTGCAAAGAAACCGGCACCGTGTGACCCTTGTGCTAAAAAATCACCTTGCAATATACCTGCAAAACAACCATGCGATGCATGTGATAAGCTGCAAGAAATCTCTAAATAGCAAGTTCTATTTTTAGATGATTTGTATAATCAAAGCCTAATTAAAACTGGATTGCTTCGAGCAAATAAGCTCTCGCAATGACGTGGCGCAATATTACTAGTTGTACGTTATAGAGAGATTCGTTAGAGTCGTGGCAATCCAGTTTTGTTTGCTAAAATATATTCATAAATGATGCCCATACAAATCCTCTATTTATTTGATTACAAATCTGAAAAAATATCTTAAACTATATGTATTGAATGGGGAAAGATATGGTTAAATCGAATTTAAAAGAAAAGAAAGTACAAAGTAAAGCTAATTTAAAAGTCGTTGATAATAATGCTGTTAAAACGACTGCTTATAGTGATATTAATTTGAAAAAATGGAGAGAATACGACCACGTGAAAACGGATACTCTATGGGAATTCCCTAATAGACTAAAAGAAGGCGGACATTCAAACGAATATCACGGTAACTATATTCCTCAAATAGCTCAGCAGATTTATGAAAGATATACAAAAAAGGACGATATCGTATTAGATTTGTTCTTTGGTTCAGGAACATCCGGTATAGAAGCTATTAATATGGGTCGAAGATGTATTGGTGTTGAACTTAAAGATGAGTTGGCAGAATCAGTTTCTGAAAAATTTACACCTAAACAATTAGTAACAGATGTTAATATCATTTGTGCCGATTCTGCAAGTCAACTTGCCAAAGAAAAAATAGAAGCAAGACTTGATATTATGGGACGTAAAAATGCTCAACTTTTGATGCTTCACCCACCTTATGATGATATTATCAAATTTTCCGACAAGAAAGAAGACTTATCAAATTGTGCAACTACGGAAGAATTTTATGATTTGTTTGAAAAGGTTGCAAAAAATGGGTATGATTTGTTAGAAAAAGGTAGATTTGCTTGTTTAATTATTGGTGACAAGTATGCGAATTCTCAACATATTCCTCTTGGTTTTGAATGTATGGCGAGAATGAATAAGCTCGGTTTTATTACTAAGGCTATTATTATAAAAGACATGCAAGGTAATGAGAGAGCAAAAGGAAAAACTGCTAACCTATGGAGATATAGAGCTTTAGCAGGTGGATTTTATATCTTCAAACACGAATATGTAATGGTGTTTCAAAAAGTATGATAAGAGAAACTGAAAATGGCTTAATTATCCGGTTGAAAATCGTTCCAAATTCCTCTAAAAATGAAATTATATTGGAAGATGAATTTATAAAGGTTAAGGTAACTGCTCAACCAATAGAAAACAAGGCAAATAAGGCTTTGATAGAGTTTTTATCAAAACAGTTTAAAATTCCCAAAACAAAAATTCAAATTCTTAAGGGTGAAACTTCAAAAGAAAAAACTGTGTTATTGAATACGGATGATTTAGCTAAGAATAGCGCTATTATATCTCAATTGACAAAAAAGTAAAAAAAATATACTATAGAATAAAGAAGAAAAGGTAATTTTATGCATAAACGTTGGTATGATGTTGATCCTACAGTAAGCTTGGCTGTTAGTTTGATGAGAAATGCAAGCATAATAACTCAATACGATTGTGCTGATTTAATTATTAATAAATCAAAAGAGCATGGTATTGATTTGGCTGATAATATTTTGACCGACGCTTTTACATATGTTTTAAGAAGATGGTATGATACTGACCAAAAGATTGCAGAGTCTTTTGAATACTTAAAGTGTTTACCTGTGGATGTACAAAAAGAAGTGGCATTAGAATTGATTAACTTGCTACAGGAAGCAGAAACCAGATAAAATGGGAACTCTAGCGCATTTATTGTCTAATCCTGCTTTAATTTCAGTTATTGTATTGTGTATTTTGTGTGTTAGAAAAGTCAACGTGTTGTTGGCGATAATAATTTCTACACTTGTTGCCGGTTTAGTAAGCGGAATGAATGTTACACATATAATGAATACATTTATATCCGGTATGGGCGGAAATTCTGAAACCGCCTTGAGTTATATATTACTTGGTGCTTTTGCTGCAACAATGGCACATTCCGGTTTTACGGATGTGATTTCCGGTAAGATTGCGAATGTTGTTTCTGATAAAAAATATGTTTTGTTAACGATTTTGGCATTAATTGCTATGGCTTCACAAAATATTGTTCCTATTCATATTGCGTTTATACCGATTATTATCCCACCACTATTGGGAATAATGAATAAGTTAAAAATAGATAGGAGAGCTGTCGCATGTGTTCTTGCTTTTGGCTTGAAAATGCCTTATATTGTAATACCTGCAGGTTTTGGTTTGATATTTCAAAATTTAATTGCCGATAATATGATACAAAATGGTGTTAATGTTGCAAGAGGTGAAATTTGGCAATCTACTGTTATTTTAGGTTTTGGAATGCTTGTAGGTTTGCTTATTGCTCTTTTTATTTCTTATAGAAAACCGAGAATTTATGAAGATAAAACAGTTGCAAACAGCCAGCCTGCCAATCATACATTTAGGAAAAAACATTGGATAGTGATTTTAGCTGCTGTTGTAACTTTTGTTGTTCAATTAATTACAAAATCATTGCCGCTCGGCGCATTGGTGGGTTTGGGTATAATTTTTACATTTGGGGTTATTCCACAAGAAAAAATGGATCATATGATGAACGAAGGTATATATTTGATGGGATATATTGCTTTTGTTATGCTTGTAGCTGCAGGTTTTGCTGAAGTTTTGAAAGAAACAGGAGCAATAGAAGGACTTGTTAATTCGGTTTTGCCTATTTTACCTGCAAATATTTATTTAACATCATTAATAATTCTAATAATCGGACTATTTATAACTATTGGTATTGGTACATCTTTTGGAACAATACCTATTTTGGCGGTTTTATTTCTGCCAATTTGCGTAAAACTCGGATTTAATACTCACCAGATGGTTGTATTGCTGGCTGCGGCTGCAGCTTTGGGTGATGCCGGTTCACCTGCTTCTGATACCACATTAGGTCCAACTGCCGGATTGAATGCAGATGGACAACATAATCATATTTTTGATACGTGTATTCCAACATTCTTGCACTATAATATCGCATTGATATTGTTTGCACTTATTGGAATTTGTTTGTTTGGTTAGATTTTATACACGAAAGAGTAAATCAAACTTGTAGTTTCACGCTCCGTCATTACGAGCGTTTTTCACTGGACTTACCAGTTTGCGTCATTGCGAGCGGGAGCGAAGCAATCCAGTCATAAAGTTGGTCGGATGATATTAAGTAAAAAAATCAATCAAATGCTAAATTCTTGATTGCCACGAAAATCCTCGAAGTAAAATAGTATTTACTGCAACCCACCCGTATCTATAAACAAACCAGATGTATATCATACCAAAAAGTTATAATTTTTATAACTTTTTGGTATTTTACTTTTTACCTGTATACGCTCTAAAATAATTACAGTATGAAGGAGAAATAAAATGAGCGTATTTGAAGCCGGAATGATGGTATGTTTTGGAATAAGCTGGCCTGTAGCAGCACTAAAGACTTACAAATGTAAATGTGTGCATGGAAAGAGCATACATTTTTCAATGTTAATTCTATTAGGATATTTATGTGGAATTACGCATAAAGTATTGGATGATATGGACTGGGTTTTCTGGTTGTATATCCTAAATACAATATTCCTATTGCTGGATATGTATCTATATTGGCTATATAAAGACAACAAAGCACCAATTACTTCTGACGAAATCAATGAAGAAGTTCAAATTGATTAAGTGGAATAAATAGAAATTCCAAAGGGAAGTAAAATAAGTCCATTATAGTAATGCACTACTAATAATTGAATAGTATATCTAAATTTTATGAAACAGCGGTTGCTGAACACAAAAAGCGCTCGCAAATATTTGCGAGCGCTTCCAATAATTCCAATATTCTTAATCATTAACCTGAGAATGTTTTGTAAGAACCTTCGATGTTATCGTTGATAACCTTTTTAACAGCTTCAACTTCTGTTGTTATCTGAGTTCTTTCGTTATCAAGTCTTTGTAGTTTTAATTCCAAGTTTTTATCTTCTTGTTGGATAACCTCTGTTTTTGCGTTAATTTCTTTGTTCTTTTGGTCATATAAGTATTGATCATATTCATATTTGTTATACGCATCTTTGTAAGCATTTTCATCTGTTACAGTTTCGGCTTCAACATCCATTGATGTCCAAGAAACAATATTGTTATAGTCAACAACATCGTTATCTTTGTCATCCTTTGTTGTACCATAGTTAGGAATAGCAATTTCAGTAATTCTTCCGTTTGTTGGATCGAATGTTATTTTTACATCATTATATGTTGTTTTCTTTGTAATGTCGCCATTTGCTATATATTTATATGATTTTATACCGTTTTCATTCAAATTACTTTTGACATCATTTTGTAATACAAAATTAGCATTATTATTATCATCAAAATAGATGTAAAAATCGCTTGGTTGATAAGCTTTACCATCAGAATCACACAATCCGCTATTTGCAATAGCTTCTTGATATTTATTTAATAAATCGTCTTTTAATTCTTGTAGCTCATGACCATTTACTGACATTCCGGTTGCTGATGCTGCTACGTTATATGTATTTCCACCAGCACCTTTTTGGATGAATTGTTTACCACGACTTAATACATCAGGATTTAATACAAACTTATCTCCTTCTTGTATTAAATCTACTCCCTTTACAGCTTTAACAACAGAGTTTCCGTCAAAAACATAAATACTGTCTATTTCTGCTGCTGTGAAAGTTGCACTTGAACCAATTACTGAACCTGTAATTGTACCTGCAGATTTATTATTAGATTTTACATATCCTGTTGCAGCTTCCAAAGAAGAGCCTGTTGTTTTTTGTCCTACAGTTAAAGTATAAGTATCCTCTTCTGTATTATATGGTTTAATACTATTTGCATCAAATGTATAATTTGTAGCTCCGATAGTACCAGAATACTGTATTGTTTGATAATCAGTGGTTGCTGGTGGAGTTGGTACTGTCATATTCAACAAGCTGTTGTATAGTGCAGTACATTGTTGTGATAAAATTGTTCTTTCTTGGTTGATTTGTTGACCTTGATATTCAAGGTTTGATTGTCTTGCTTGTAAACTTAACAATCTTGCTTGTGATGCTGACATTCCCATTTTCGTTTTCTCCTTTTTATAAATTTGTTACTTTTATTTCTGTTTTTATTACTTATTGCCTTTTATGTTACATTTTTACTTGCTTTACATGATGTATTACGGCATTTTTTTTGAAAACTTTAGGATTTTTAATAAAATCGTTACAAATATTTACAATTCGACTTCAATTTTGTTAATTATAAAGAAAATGAGTATGGCTAAAAGCCAATAATAATCGGGGTTATACCAACGAGACGCATTGTAATATTAATTATTTAATTCATAATTAAATAATTAATTATCTTGCCACCGTAATTTTTTGATTTTAGAAGCTCAAAACCTTTGATATCAATAGGCTTATCGCTTTCTACAACAATAATATTACCTTCTATTTTTGATAAAATTCTCTCATACAAATCGCTCATATATGGCGGGTCAATGTACACAACATCGTATTTTTTATCTAATTTCTGAATCAGTTTTTCGCTATCGCCGATTTGTAAGTCAGGTTTGACACCCAACAATTTATAATTTTTTTTGATTATTTCAGCTGCTTTAAGATTTTTTTCAAAAACTTTAACGTCATTAAAACCTCTAGATAAAGCTTCTAAGCCCATTACACCGGAGCCGCCAAACACATCAAGAAAACTTTTTCCTTCAAATTCTCCTATCATAGAATACAAAGAGTTAAAAACACCCATTCTAACTTTAGAAAGCGTTGGTCTTGTAATGCTTTCGTCCGGAGTGGCGATTTTTCGTCCTTTATAAATACCTGCTGTTATAATCATAATTCTAATTTTTCTATTTTTACATTAAAAATCTTTTCTATATCAACTCCATTAAGTATTGATGATATCAAATCTTCCGGAGTGATTTTATTTTTCATATGAGATATCATACCTAATATTTTTATATTAGTATATTCTTCAATAACTCGTGGAATAGCACTCAATAGCGCTTTTGGGCAGTCTTCGGCTATGTTATTAATGATTACACCTCTAATTTCCAATCCTTTTTCTTGAGCTGTGTAAATAGAAAGAAGTGTGTCATTAATAGAATCTTCTCTTGGAGTAACGACAAATAGAGTCGGTATTTGCAGCTTTTTTACTAAATCTGCGGTCTGAATATTTGCAGCAAGTGGGCTTAGTAAACCGCAATCGCCATCAAGTATAGTACAGTCTGAAACACTTGATATTCTTGAAAATTCTCTTGAAATTAGGTCAATATCAATCGGCTCATTCTCGATTTCAGACGCAATAAGAGGTTCCAAACCGGATTTATATAAATACGAAAAATGAGTATTTATATAAGGGTCAATAGTTTTTACAAATGTTAAGTCAGGTGATTGCATAAATCCATCGTGTTCAATTCCGCCAGTCTGAATGGGTTTATAAACTGCAGTAGAATAACCCAGACTTTGCATCGTTGCAGCAAGTCCTGCTGTTAAAAACGTTTTACCTTCTTTTCTATTTGATGATGTGATGTATAGATTTAACATAAAACTATATTAGCATGCCGGAAGCTTTATTAAAAGCCATCATTAATACACAATCTGAACGGTAATATTTCTTGAGCGCTGCTTATTATCGAAATCCAAAAGAACAACTTGCTGCCAAGTTCCAAGATTTAAAAGCCCGTCTTTTAATGCTATGTTTACTGAACTTCCTACAATAGCAGCTCTTACGTGTGCATAACCGTTTCCGTCATGCCAAATTTCGTCATGATGGTATTCTTGACCGGTTGGAGCAATTCTTTCCAATGCTTCTTTAAGGTCTTGGATAAGCCCGTTTTCGTATTCGATAGTTGTTATTGCAGATGTACTGCCTTGTATTGAAACACACACAAGCCCATCTTTCAGTTCATGTTGGTACACGCAATTTTGTACATGTTTTGTGATATTGATAATATCGTTATTGCCTTGCGTGTTAATAGTAAAACTTTCATTAATTACAGGCATAATTTTACTCCTCAATAATTTTATACAAAGAAGAAGCTTCCTGAACGCTTACATTTCCTGTCGGAACAACTAAAACTTCAACTTTTTCTACTCTGTTTGAATATTCAATTTCAATAATATCGCCAACTTTTAATTGTTTCGCAGGTTTTGCACTATTTCCGTTAACAAGAATTCTACCCATTTCTGAAACAGCATTTGCAACTGTGCGTCGCTTGATTAAACGTGATACTTTTAAAAATTTATCTAATCTCATATCTCTTTAATTATTTCTTTTACTAATTTTATAAATTTGTCTTTTGCTTCTCCTGCCGCTTTAATTACGTCAGCATGTGAAAGTCCTACTGTGCTTACTCCTGCTGCAGAGTTGCATATACAGCTTAAACCGATAACGTTCATTCCTGCCCAAGAAGCAGTAATAGCTTCCGGAACTGTTGACATTCCGACAGCATCTGCACCAATAATTCTTGCCATTCTTACTTCCGCAGGTGTTTCATAAGACGGTCCTGTTAGCGCAATATAAACACCTTTTTGAAGTTTTATACCAAGCTTTTTTCCAATATTTTCGGCTAGTTTTACATATTTTTTTGTGTAAACCTCGCTCATATCGGGGAATCTTTCTCCCATGCCAGAATCATTAGGACCAATTAGCGGATTTACTCCCATATGATTTATGTGGTCTGTAATAATCATCAAATCTGCAGGTTTAAAATCAGGATTAACACCGCCTGCTGCATTTGTTACAATAAGAGTTTTTACACCAAGTTTTTTCATAACTTTTACCGGAAAAACAACTTTTTGTATAGAATGACCTTCGTAGAAGTGAAATCTACCTTGCATCATGACAACTTTTTTACCGTTAATGTTCGCAAAAACAAGTCTGCTTTTATGACCGGAAACTGTAGATGCTTCAAAACCCGGAATTTCTGCATACGGTATTGCTATATCGCAGTATTCATCTGCTAACTCTCCAAGTCCAGAGCCTAGAATAATACCTATTTCCGGCTTAAAATCTCCAATTTTCCCCTTAATAAAATCTGATGCAATATCTAACATAACACTAAATCTCCCGCAGAATATTCTACTATAAAGAAGGTTAAAATACATTTGGTGACGTGATTTTGTTTACAAAACTCAATATAATGTAAATCTTTTGTAACATTTTTTACACATAAGTCAATTTTCAACCTTGAGTTGTTTTATACTTGCAGGAAGAAGTGTTATGAATATACAGCCGATGAATAGCTATAATATTTCCGCACAAGGAAAGCCAAATGGTCGTGGAAACGGCATTGGAACACGTATCACGCAAAAAATTCTTGACGTGTTACCTTCTCATACTCAAAAAGAGTCGGCTAAAAAATTGGATAAGTGGAATAAAATTGATAACTGGGCATCAAAACCGATGCAAAATAGAGGAATAATGGGAGTAACGGCACTGTTGACCCAGCCATTTATTGATTATAATAACAAAAAAGTTGATGAAGAAACTCGAAAGATGGCATTTCTGAATCGTTGTGCGGTAATTCTTGCCGGAACTTCTGTCGGTATGTTTGTTGTGCGTGGGCCGCTTTATACTGCAATAGAAAAAATGACGGATTTGAAAGGCGAATCAAAATTTAGTAAAGCGCTTCTTCCTAAAAAATATTTGAGTGAGATGTCAAAGAATGAAAAGTTTGTAAAGAATTACAGAAGTGCTTTGTCTATGGCTGTAGCGTTAGGGGCAATGTGTGTTACAAATTTTGTTTTGGACGCTCCGCTAACAATCTTTTTAACAAACTATTTTAAAGATAAATTTGCAGAAAGGCACGAAGAAAAGCAGGCGCAAAATTCTACTAAAGACATAAGTATGGTATCGAAAACTGGAGGTGAACATAATGAATAATTCACCTTTACAAAAAAGTTTGGAATGGGTTTATAATAATTTCAAAAAAAATACTGCTACAATGCTTGTTGTAACAGGTACAATAGGGTGGGGACTTTCATCTCTCGCTCAAATTGGCGCTATTATTTTTAACCCAAAAATAAAAAAAGAACAAAAAAGTTTTCTTGTACCACAAGCGTTTTGGGATGCTGCAATTAATATTGGCGCATTTTTCTTGATTACGCAATCTACAAAGAAAATTGTTTCAAAAATGGCATCTACCGGTAAAATTGCACCAACAAAAGTTAGAGAATTCTTAAATAAAAACAAAGTTTATGGTGATAAAGTCGGCAAATTAGACTTAGATTTGGATGAAGTTCTTAAAAATGAATCAAAATTTCCAAAAGACTCTTATTATTCATACAAAAACTACGCTACAACATTGGGTACTGTAGGGGCAAGTATATTGTCTTCTAATATTGTTACACCAATTTTGAGAAACGCAGCAGCTTCTGATGTTCAGAAAAAATACTTAAATAACCGTCCTCAATCTAGCGGTAATATGAGAGTTTAAGAATAAAAAGCAATTTTCTGCTATAATATTCTCATAAGGAGAATTATTATGGATTTTGAATATGGAGTTATTGGGGGCGGGCCTGCCGGATATACTGCAGCAATGAATTTAGCAAAACAAGGACATAGTGTTGTTTTGTTTGAAAAAGATAAACTTGGTGGAACTTGTATGAACAAAGGCTGCATTCCGACAAAATCGCTTTTGCATTCTTCTGAAGTGTTTGCTAACTTAAAAAAAGCTGAAGAATTTGGAATAACATCCGATATTTCTCAATTTGATTTTGCAAAAGTTGCAGAGAAAAAAGATAAAACAATTGAAAAAATTAGAAAATCTTTAGAACTTGCTGTAAAAAATTCTGGGGTTCAAACGGTTTATGCTCAAGCTTGTATAAAAGATAAAAATACGATTAAAACAGAAGAAAAAGAGTACACTGTAGGTCAAATTATTTTGGCTGCCGGCTCTAAGCCTAAAGAAATAAAGGGGCTGGAATTTGACCATAAATTTATTCTGTCATCAGATGATGTTTTGAACTTTACACAATTACCAAAATCAGTTGTAATTGTAGGTTCGGGTGCTATTGGAACAGAGTGGGCAAGAATTTTTACTAATTTTGGTACAGAAGTTACAATTGTAGAACTTGTAGATAAATTGATACCACCAGCGGATATTGAGGTTTCTAAAAGATTAGAAAGAATTTATAAACAAAAGAAAATAAAATTCTATTTGAATGATTGTATAGAAAATATTGTGGATAAAACTGTAACACTAAAGAGTGGAAATTCAATCACTGCAGAAATTATTCTTGTTGCAGCTGGTCGTGAACCTATTTGTCCGACTTGTGACGGCATAAAAGTTCTTGGGGATTCTTGTGGAGAAATTCAACTGGCGCATTATGCAATCCATCAAGCTCAAGAGTATACAAGTGGTGTTCCGTTTAATAAAAAACTTACACCTTCTGTAATTTATGGAGAACCGGAAATTGCGTGGGTTGGTTTAAGAGAACAGGATGTTGATGAAACGTATCAGAAGGCAATGCTTCCGATTACTGCGCTTGGTAAATCTTGGTGTGACGATGCGACAGACGGATTTATAAAAATTATTACTAAGGATAATAAAATTGTTGGTGCACATGTTGTTTCAAAAGAAGCGTCAACCCTTATACATATCTTGCTTCTTGCTATTCAAATGGAAATTGGAGTTGATAGATTAAAAGAAATTTGTTTTGCACACCCGACTTATGCAGAGGGAATATTTGATTTGGTTTGCAGGGGGTAATTATTTTTTTGTGCGTCATTGCGAGCATTTTTTACTTTACTGTTGGTAGATTAACGTAAGGCTAAATGTTAATCAAATGCTAAAGTAATGGATTGCCACGAAAATTCTCGAAGTTCTAAACTATACTACAAGCCCAAAGTCTTAATTTTCTCGCAATGACGTGGCGCAAGACTACCGGTAGTCCTTCCGTCATTGCGAGTGGGAACGAAGCAATCCAGTCGCCAGACTAGTAGTATGATATTTAGTCTAAAAAATCAACCAAATGCTAAAGTAATGGATTGCCACGAAAATTCTCGAAGTTCTAAACAAACCTACAAGCAGAAAGACTCAATTTTCTCGCAATGACGCACTATTAGTAGATAAGATACTGCCTGACAATAACTTTTATGCACCAAAAACTTAATAAAGAAGGGTTCAATGATTATCATTGAACCCTTCTTTATTCCTATGCCTCTTCGCCTCTAAACGTCTATTCCCTTATTTGGCGCTCACATTAATGAACGGAACAGAGTTGCCAAGCATATATTGTGGCATTTTACCATCCCACTTCTGTACGGCTTCGTATTGTACAAGAGATTTGTTTTGGCTCAAAGCTTTTGCTCTGATAGCCATTGATTTTGCTTCTGCTTCAGCAGCGATAACCTTTTGTTTTGCTTCTTCTTGAACCTGAACGGTTTTATTTTTAGCTTTCAAAGCTTCTTGTTCTGCAGTAACTTTGCTTTCGATAGCTCTTTCAAAAACCGCAGAATAGTTAATTTCTGTCATTTGAAAATCTGTTACGTTTATATAATTATCTTTAAGTTGCGCTTGAAGTTTAAACAAAATATCACCAGTTGCACGTTCCCTGTTTGCAATCAAATCTTGTGCATTCCATTTCCCGATGATATCTTTAATAGTACCTTCTACAACTGGTGTTAGGATAGTGCTTTGGTAGTCCATACCAACTTCTTGAAATAATCTATTAACCTTATCCGGCTGAACGTTATAATTAATAACATAAGTAATTCTTGCTTGTTGGATATCTTTTGTATAAACGGCGGTAGTTAATGTATTTCTTTGAGTCTTGATGTTCATTGTTCTGAATTTTTGTACAAACGGAAATATTAAGTGTAAACCTTCTCCATAACATTGAGGCTCAACTTCACCCAGTTTAATCTTAATTCCACGTTCCCCTGGACCAACCATAACAAACGGATTGCATAAAACGAGGAAACAAACAAGTAAGCATAACACTAATACAGGCATGCCAAATAATTTTTTGTCCATCCTAATCCTTTCTTTATCTAAGTGCGATAAGGGCCAATGTAACATACAAAGCTGCTACAACAAAAACAAAACTTCCAAATACAATTAGCATTTGTTTACCATATTCACGGTAGAGATTTTTTCCCGTAATGTAGCATAAAGTTATAATACACAAGTTCACTAACACTATAAGTGATAAGAACAAAAATAAAACTCTTATGACCATTAGACCCCTCTTTCAAATATTATAATAAATAATATAAGATTTTATGTAATCATACATTTAGAGCATTTTATGTTAAAATGAATTGTATGAAAAGGCTTTGCGTATTTGCTCACTGGGATAGAGATAATATAATAGATGACTATGTAATCTATTATTTAAAAGCGTTAAAACAAGTAGTATCTACGCTCGTTTTTGTATCGGATTGCGATTTACCTTTAAAAGAATTAGAAAAACTGGATGGAATTGCAGACTATAAGTTGGCACAAAAACATAATGAGTATGATTTTGGCTCTTATAAGCGAGGTTTTCTGTTCGCAAAAGAAAACAAAATTGACTTTGAAGAGTTAATTTTTGCAAATGATTCTTGTTATGGTCCATTTATTCCTTTGGAAAATATTTTTACTAAAATGAGTAAGAAACAGTGTGATTTTTGGGGGATGACTCAAAATAGATACGGAATAACAGAAAACTTCTCCAGACCTAAGATTACTCCTCATATTCAGAGTTATTTTATTGTTTTTAAATCAAACGTATTTAATAGTCCAGTGTTTTTAGATTTTATAAATAATATCAAGCACGAAGATGAAAAAAATAATGTAATAAAAAAGTATGAAATAGGCTTAAGTCAATTATTATACTCACAGGGTTTCAAGAGTACCAGCTATATTACTAAATACAACTTTGTTCATAATTGCATGTCAGAGAAATGGGATACGCTTGTCAAAAAAGATAAATTTCCTTTTATAAAAACATCCATTATTAAAAATGGATTCGATTTTATGGGAGAAGCAAAAGGCTGGAGAGAACTTATTCAAAATTATACTAACTATCCTTTATCTTTGGTAGAAAAGAATTTCCAAAGAGTTAAGAATTTGTACGAAAATAGGTATGCAAAATTAAATATTTATCGAAAAATAAGATTTAACTTGTTGAAAAATTGCCCGTTAGAAATTCGGTATTGTGTTATTTTTCTGGAAAAACACTTGTTTATAATTTTAAATACACTTTGTTTCCATAAACTCAAGAAGTTCTGATGTAGCTTTTTCCCAACTAAATGATTTTGCTCTGATTAAACCTCTTTCTCTGCAAAGTTCTCTAAAAAATGTATCTTCATACATTTTTTTGTAAGCTTTTATTAGTTCATCGTCATTTGTTGGGGCAATTTGAATACCGGCTTGCCCGATTACTTCCGGCAAGGATGATGTGTTAGAAGTTATAACAGGACATCCGCATTTCATTGCTTCCAATACAGGTAGCCCAAAACCTTCGTAAAGAGATGGGTACACAAACATCATTGCGTTAGAATAAAGTTCAGGTAATTTTTCATCTTCTACATATCCTAAAAATTTCAATTTTGTTTTATCGAAATTTCCAATAGCAGCTTGAAGTTCTTTTTCAAACTTTTGCCAAATGCCACCTACAAGAACCATTTTAAGGTCATTGATTTTGTATGTGTTAATAAAATCAAAGAAATTTTTTATTGCAAAAATCAAATTCTTACGTTTGCCTAAAGTGCATAAAGATAGTATATATTTTTCATTCGTAGTTTTTTCTGATGGGTGAAATTTATCATCCGCACCCAATAGAATTGTTTTGATATTACCTTCATTTATCTCAAAAAACTTAAGAATATCACTTCTTGTGCTTTCAGAATTAGCCAGATAGTAATTATTACTTTTATTATTTATTGTTGTATAAATTTTATAATACCAGTCTTTTGGAGATTTTGGATAACCGTTTTCCAGAATAGGTATTATGTCGTGTAGCATTCGGAATTTTTTTATAGTGGACTGTTCAATTTCTATACTAGGTGGTGTGAAAGGTGAAAAATACGCATCAAATTTTTCTATATCCTTTAAATTCTGTTTATTGATTTTGCAAAGATATTTATCAAAAAATCGTGCAAAAATCAAAACAGCATATTTAATTTTTTTAGGCATATTATCAGTTTTATAAACTAACCAGCTTACAAATTTGTTTAGTTTTGAATGCTCTTCCAAAAGCGGAATATCAGAAAATTCTGATATAGTTTTCATTGTGTAATATCTTTTGAAATCGCAATGGAATGTTATATCAACATTTCTTTTTTTTAATTCTTTAAAAAAATTCAATGCTACAAAAAATACACCGGCTCTATGACCGCTTTTTTCGTTGAAATATGACAATTCTGTACAGTCGAACAAAAGTTTCAAAGTTACTTTACTCCAAGTAATTTTCTAAATCTGTTTTTTATTTTTAAAGTTAGCAAATACATATTATATATATTTTTTAACGGAAAGACCTTAAATTGCTTGGTCATCCTTTGTAGTTCTAATTTCTCACCACCGCTGATTGATAAATATTCTGCAAAACGATGTTTTGTATAATAGTATGTCCTATTTTGCTCAAAATTACCGGCATGGCTAGTTGATGTAATGGAGCCAAAGTGAAAGAAACAGACTTTGTGGTTTACAAAAACATCGTATCCGGCTTCTATTGCTCTGTATTTAATATCATTATCTTCAAAAAATGCAGGATAAAATTTTTCATCAAAATTGCCAATTTTATCAAGTACGCATTTTTTTGTGATAACACAAGAAAAAACGCATTCGTCAAAACTTTTTTCGTAGTCGTGTTTGTAGTGAAAATTTTTGAAATAATTTATATAATTGTTTTCATCTGTAATATCATAGTGAGGATTTACGTGTCTTGGAGAAACAAAAGCGGCGTTTTCCTTGTAAAAAACTTTTTCGCATTCTTCAAACCAATTTGGATACAGCAAAATGTCATTATTCAAAAAACCTATGTATTCGCCTTCTGCTATTGCAATACCTTGATTGTTACCAGCAGAAAAACCTTTGTTTTCATAGTTTTTAATTAATTTAATATTGTCTAAGGTTTCCAAGTATTCAACGGTACCATCAGTCGAACCATTATCGACAATGATTAATTCAAAATCTTTTGTATATTCAAACAAGCTTTTGATAAACTTTTTTGTATAATCAAGTTTGTTCAAAGTAAGTGTTATAATACTAAGTTTCATAATTAAATTCTATCTTAAATATAAGCCCCTGCAAATATTTACATATCGAAACATTCCCCAGTCGGATTGTTGATTAGCAATTTTATTTTTGTTAACATTATGTTTAAAATTAGAAATAAAAATGGGATATAAATCAGGTTTAGACGTTGATTTGGAGATATTAAAGAGCTTATGAGAAATAAAATTATACTAATTGTAATAGTCGTTCTTGTGTTAATTTTGGGAAGAATGATACTTTCAAATATGGATAAAATCAAGACTGCAAAAATGCGTGCTATGGCAGGTACACCAGCTGTAACAGTAGGTGAAGTCGGAGAAGAAATGGTGCAGCGTCAATTTACAGCAACAGCACGTGTTGTAGCAAAATATAGAGTAGATGTTCTAGCTCGTATAAGCGGATATTTGACAAAAAGTTATTTTAATGAAGGTGATTATGTAAAAGCAGGTCAACTTTTGTTTGAAATTGAGCCTCAAGAATATCAATTTGCGGCGACTAAAGCAAAGGCAAGTTTGGATAACGCACAAGCGCAGTATGCTTATTATCAAAAACAACTTGCAAGATATCAAGAACTTGTAAAACAAGATTATGTTGCAAGGTCAGACTACGATAGTATACTTTCTCAAAGGGATGCTTATAGAGCGCAGATGGAGAACGCAAAGAGTGCTTATAGAGATGCTCAAAGAAATTTAGGTTACACAAAAGTTAAATCACCAGTGAACGGACGTGTTGGTATAATTTCTGTAACGGTTGGTAACTATGTTTCAATGAACAGCGGTGCTTTAACTACGATTAACAGTTACGAACCAATGTATGTAACATTTCCGCTTGAATCAAAAGATTATGCAGAGCTTGTAAGGATAGATAAATCTGCAAATATTAATCGTGATGTGGAATTCATATTCAGCTCTGGTGAAAAATATAAGTTTAAAGGAGTTCAAAATTTCCATGATAACAAAATTGATGAAACAACAGGTACTATAACAATGAGAGCAACATTCCCGAATCCTGATGATTCTTTGATTCAAGGTGATTTTGGTAGAGTTATTTTGTATTCAAAATCAAAAGATTCCGTTCCTGTAGTTCCGCAAATAGCAACTATGGAAAACCAAGAAGGACGCTATGTTTATATCTTAGACAAAGACAACAAACCTAAGATGTCTTACATAAAAACGATGGGTGAAATTGATGGCAAGTGGATTGTAACATCAGGAGTTCAAAAAGGAGATAGAATTATTACAGGAGGATTGCAAAAAGTTATCCCTGGAAATCCTGTAAGAATTGTCGCAACTGTAGAACAAACTAAAGAAGCTCCTAAAAACGAGAGTCTTGTTAATAAAATTGGCAAAAAATTTGATAGAATTTTTAAAAAATAATTGATAAATATAATAAATAGGGATATATAAATGGCAGGTAATTTATTCATAAAACGTCCAAAATTTGCAATAGTAATCTCACTTGCAATTATACTTGCGGGCTTAATTTCGTTAACAACTCTTCCACTGGAAGAATATCCGTCAATTACTCCTCCGCAGGTTATTGTAAACGCTACATACAGTGGTGCGAGTTCAGACGTAATTGCATCAACTATTGCAGCTCCGGTAGAGTTGCAATTAAACGGTATAGAAGACATGCTTTACATGTCATCTGAATCAAAAAATGGTTCTTATCAACTTACAATATATTTTAACGTAGGTGCAGATCCTGATATGGCATTGGTTAATGTTCAGAACCAATTACAATTAGTACAACCTCGTCTGCCGGAAGAAGTTAAACGGTATGGATTGACAGTAAAAAAATCAACAGGTGGTGCCGGATGTCTTTATTTAGCGTTGACGTCACCAAATAAAACATATAATTCACTATTCTTAGCTAATTATGCGACTTTGTATCTAAAAGACGAATTGGCACGTACAAAAGGTTGTGGTCAAGTACAAATTTTTGGTGCCGGTGATTATTCAATGCGTGTTTGGCTTAAACCGGATAGAATGGCGAGTCTTGGAGTTTCAGCAAGTGATATTAATGCTGCAATAACTTCTCAAAACACACAATCTCCTGCCGGTAACATTGGTGTTGAACCGATGGAAAATCCACAGGTAATGAAGTTTACACTGAGAACAAAAGGACGTTTAAAAACTGTTGAAGAATTTGAGAATATTATTGTTAAATCAAATAGAGATGGTTCAAATGTAAAAATCAAAGACGTTGCTCGTGTAGAATTAGGTGCTGAAAATTATTCATCAACTGTGTCAGTGGGAGATAATGATGTTGCGATTATTTCTATATCACAACTACCGGAAGCTAATACGATTGATTTGGTTAACCAAATCCAGAAAAAGATGAAAATTTTGAGTAAGAAATTCCCAAATGATATGGACTATTCAACTCACTACGATACGACAGAATTTGTACGAGAATCTATTCACGAAGTAATCAGTGCAATCGTACTTGCCATAGCTTTGGTTAGTGCGGTAACATATATGTTCTTGGGTACCGCAAGAGCAGCTTTCATTCCTTTCTGTGCAATTCCTGTTTCATTAATAGGTGTATTTATATTTATGGCAATGATGGGATTTTCCATAAATTTATTAATATTATTTGGTTTAGTGCTTGCCGTCGGACTGGTAGTAGATGATGCTATAGTAGTTTTGGAAAATACTCAAAGGCATATTCAGGAAGGAAAATCACCCAAAGAAGCTACTGAAATTACCATGCAAGAAGTTTTTGGTGCAGTTGTTGCAACTTCTTTAGTTCTGATGGCAGTATTTGTTCCGGTATCATTTATGACAGGGATTACAGGACAAATGTATAGACAATTTGCAGTTTGTATTGCAACTTCAATCGGTTTGTCAACAGTAGTGGCATTAACCCTTTCTCCGGCACTCTGCTCTTTGATATTGAAATCAGGTGAAGAAAAGACCGATTTTGAATTTATCCAGAAATTTGAAAACTGGTTTAATGGTGTAAGAGATAAATATTTGGATATAGTTAGATATTTTGTTGATTCCCCTAAAAAAACATTGAGAGTTTTGTTAGGTGTTGTGATATTTATTCTTCTTATGTTTAAAATCTGTCCGACAGGTTTTTTGCCGGATGAAGACAGAGGTGCTTTGTTTGTAATGGTTCAACTGCAAGACGGTGCAACATTAACAAGAACTTCAAATGTTGTTCATAAAATGGCAAGAGAGTTTGCGGATATCCCAGGGGTTGTTTCAGTAATGCAAATTAATGGTATGAAGGGTGAAAATTCTGCTTTCATGATTTTGAAATTAGAGCCTTGGTCAAAGAGAAAAAATGCTAAATTATCAATAAAAAATATAACATCGCAAGCAAATGCGATTACTTCTAAATATCCGGAAGCTACATCTTTTGTTTCACAGCCGCCTGCTATTTCCGGCATGGGTATGTATGGTGGTTTTGAATATCAACTTCTTGATAAAGGTGATAGAACTGCTGATGAATTGTTTGATGAAGTTCAATCCTTGTTGAGAATTGCAAGACAAGATTCTGCTTTTTCAAGTTTGTATACTTCATACACATCTTCGCTTCCGCAGGTCGTGGTGAAAATTGAAGAAGAAAAAGCTCTTGCACAGGGTGTTTCTATTTCAGAAATTTATAGTACTTTAGCGGCTCAATTTGGTGCAACTTATGTAAATGATTTCAATAAATTTGGTAGAGTTTATCGTGTTTTCATGCAGGCGGATGCTCCATATCGTGAAACATTAGGCGATATAAGTAAAATTTATGTTAAAAATAATTACGGCAAAATGCTGCCTATTTCTTCTGTCATCACTACAGAAAATATCGTTGGACCATATATGCTATCAAGATTCAATATGTATCCGGCAATTACAATAAATGGCAGTCCGGCAAATGGTGTAAGTTCAGGCGAAGCTATGAAGGTTATGTCTGAAATTTCTGATAAAAATTTACCAAAAGATATGGACTACGCTTGGTCGGGTACTTCTCTTCAAGAACAAAAATCTGCCGGCCAAATTGGTCCAATTCTGGCAATGGCATTGACTTTTGTCTACTTGTTCTTGGTAGCATTATATGAAAGTTGGACACTTCCGGTTGCGGTATTGTTGATTTCACCAATCGCTTTATTGGGCGCTTTGTTCTTCCAATTTGTGTCAGGTTTGTCCCTTGATATTTATGCTCAGGTTGGTTTGGTTATGCTAATCGGTTTGAGTACAAAGCAAGCAATTTTGATTGTAGAGTTTGCAAAAGATGCTGTTGAAAAAGAGGGATTACATTATATAGATGCAGCAATGCAAGCTGCAAAACTACGTTTTAGAGCTGTTATGATGACAAATATTGCGTTCATTTTAGGCTTATTACCGCTTGTTTTTGCAAAAGGAGCCGGAGCCGGTAGCCGCCACTCTATTGGTGTTTCAGTATTTGGCGGTATGATGGCGGTTGCGTTTTTAGGTAGTATTCTTGTTCCGGCATTTTATGTTATGACAAATGTTATGAAAGAGAAATCTGCCGAATTTATACATAGTTTAAGGAATAAAAAGCAATGAAAAAACTTTTTATAGTATTAATAATTAGTATATTAGCGTTCCAAACCTCTTGTCAGGCAGCTTTTTGGCATAAGGATAACGGTTTGGGAAATGAAATAAAAAAAGAAGAATACCCTGATAGCAAGGATGTTGAACCTAAAAATATAACGGAAGAACCGACTATGATTCAGGGAGGAGTTGAAAATACTCCTGATATTACCTTAGAAGAATGTTTACGATATGCACTTGGTAATAATCCGAGAATTCAAGCTGCGATGCAAGATGTGTTTGCTTCTGATGCCAGAATAAGACAGGCATGGTCTGCTTATTTCCCACAATTCGGATGGCAAACCGGATATACCAAAATTAAGCAATTACAGTTGTCTGATGCATTGGGTCGTAACTTGGTATTTAATTACTGGGTCTTAGGACAAATTAGTGCATCTCAAATGCTTTATGACTTCGGTGTGACACAAAACCAAGTGACAATAAGAAAATTAGATAATCAAGGGTATAAAATCACATTAACCGGAACTGTTAATGACGTTATTTGCGAAGTTAAAAAAGCTTATTATAATCTTCAATATTCCATGGAAGCCAAAAAAGTCGCAGAAGATATGGTTGCAAAGTATGCAGCTTTTTATGACCAAGCAAAAGCTTTTTATAAAGTGGGAACTAAACCAAAAGTTGATGTTACGATAGCAGAAGTTAATTTAAGCAATGCAAAACTTAATTTGATTCAGGCAGAAAATGCTGTTGACATTGCGATGGCAAAATTGAATAATACGATGGGTTTACCATATTCTAATAAGTATAAGATTAACGAAAGCTTAAGATATGATAGCTGTGATATAACTCTCGATAAAGCGGTCAAAACGGCGCAAGAATCAAGACCGGAATTTCAATTAGCAGAAGTTAAGGTTGAAGAAGCTCGTCAGAACGTAAAATTAGTGAAAAAATCATATTTTCCACAAATTACGGTCGAAGGTCAATATCAGATTGGTGGTATGCATCCTACTAGTAATTATGGTTACAATTATGGCGGATATATCAGTTTTCCTACGATTAACGGTATGTTGATAAAAAATGAAATAAGAGAAGCAAAAGCTTTATATTCAAAAGAACAAGCGAATGCTATTAATACTAAAAATAATATTTATTATGAAATTCAAGAGTCTTATTATTCATTAACGGAAAAGAAAAACAAAATCCCTGTAGCATTTCTCGGACTTAAGCAGGCAAAAGAAAATTATGAATTATCATATGGCAGATATCATGTTGGTGTTGGTAATCCAATTGAGCTAAAAGATGCACAAGTTCAGTACCAGAATGCGATGTTAGTTTACTACCAGACTTTGTATGATTATAATGCAGCAAAAGCAACATTAGAAAAGTCTATAGGACGTAATATTACTAATGGCGAAGTTGAATTAAAACCTGATTGCAAGAAGAAAGCAAAGAAATCTGCCGAATCTTAGTTTTTTTCAATTTTTAAGTGCATTATACCAACCCAGGGTCAGCATCGGAACCTGTTACTTTCTTTCTTAGTATAAATGTTAATTTTGGTAATGCTACTGCTAATAAAAAGCTACTGATTCCTACATTAGCCAATATGTTTGCCGATTTTACGTACAAAGCTTTTTTAGCGTATTTATTAACATTACCGGATTTTTTTGCTTCCGCAGAAAAATTCTTAAGTTCTTTAATGAAGCTTGCAATCTTTTGTTCATCCACAAACTCTCTAGGATCACGAGAACCATTTTTTAGGAATTTAACGTCACAATATTTTGAACAAAGCTTTGATACTTTAGAATTAGGATTTTTATCAAGATAATCTATAAAATCTTTTTCAGGTAATTTGATTTTACCTTCTTTTATATCATTAACAAAATTTTTGTCATTAAGTAAATTAGGGTCAAGATTTACATTCGTGTTAAATACTTTACCTGACAAATTATCCAAACCTTTTGCTATCCACAGTGGAGCAACAAAATTAAGAAACATCATCATGGACATCTTAAATCCGTTTTCCAATTTTTCGTATTTGTTTCTTGCTGTTCCAACACGACCGACGGTAAGTCCTCCATCAGTTATAGCCATTTTGTTAACAGTTGACATGTTAGCTAATGAGGAAATTACACCTTTAAATACGGGCTTATTAACAGTCCCTTGTTCAGGATACATTTCATAACGTTTTTCGGCATCCCAAGTTTTTTGCATAATAGGATTAAGAGCTTCTTGTTTCTTTTTTAGTTTATCAGTTAATGCGAAATTAAATTTTGGTAAAAAATATCCCATTATAGCAATTGGTATTGCAGTAGATAACACAAATTTACCGGCTTGAAGTTTTTCGTACGTTTTAGGATTCTTTAATACCTTTTCCATACCTTTTACTTCATCCGGTGCTATATTTTTAAATTTATCAATATTATATTTTAAACCTTGTTTAGAAGCTTCTTTCATAAGTGCTGTATTTACTTTAGGATCGTACCCCATTTTTCTTATACCCCAATCACAAATAGAATTCATTACAGGAATTCCACCGAGCCAAACTATAGACGTCCCATATTCATCAATAAGTCGTTCTCTAGTTGCATTGTTTGCCATCTGCTTTGACTCTTTTAAATTCTGATTATAAGTCATCGCAACTTTAGAAGGAACCTCTATACCGCAATCACGAACTATAAGAGGGTAAACACTCGAATTATTGCCTACTGCTGATATTATATTAACTAATGACATTTTAAAATTTTCTCCTTTATTATCGTACTCTTATTCTCTCTATTAATATCCCGAAAGGGGGGTAAATAAAGAATCTAATTAGAAGTACTAAATAAATTCAAAGGAGTGCTAACGAACTCACAAAACCCCTTGCCCTTTCGGGTTTGTATGAGTATGATGATGAAGTTTCTTGCTAATTAATGTCATATCAAAATTTCCCTTTAATATTTACATGCTAACATAAATGAATAAATTGTAAATGCCTGCAATTTATATACAAATTGCAGGCATTTTACTTAAATTTTATTCTTTTAGTCAGCTTTTCTCAATATAATAAAGCTATTTGGTGCAAGTGATAATCTTTGGTTGAAGTTGTTTATATCTTGTCTACCTGCATTTGAATATCCTGAACCACCATATTTTGCATTATCACTGTTAAAAATTTCTGCCCATTGACTATTTTGCGGGAATCCAAAGTATTCATAATTTTTATCATGAAATCCTTGACCAAAATTCTTAATAATCAAAATTTCGTCATTGTCTTTCTTTAATTGATGAATATGAACATTGTGATTATTATCTTTGTATGTGCTCACGATATCACCGGTTCTTAGAGCTGGAATTTCCTTTAACAATGTTTTTAAATCGGAGGTGAAATTTTCCATTTGTCTGGTAATATTTTTAAACATACCGTTTGGAACAACTCTTCCTAATACAGAATCCGGTCTGGCAACAGATTCTAAAGTGTCATATCCTTTTTGAGCGATAATACTGTTTTTTAAATTATCAGACTTTGCTCTTTCTGTTTTTTCTCCGGAAAATTCTCTGAAAAATTTAAAATAAGATAAGTCAGCTGATTCATCTCCTTGAAAATACATTTTTGGTCCTGGTATTGTCATAACAGTACCCAGTGCTAACTTTTGTTTAGCTATTGCTGTTTTAAAAGCATCCACTAGTTCAGGTTTTGAAATAAATGTATTTAATCCGATTTCTTGTTCTTTTGCGGTTAATTCAGCATCTGACATATTTTTAAATTCTTCAGAAACGACAAGTTCAGCTAATTTTTGACCGGCATGTGCAGCTCTTTGACCTTTTTCTGCATCAGAATTACCATTTGCTTTCATAAACAAATTTAGATGTCTGACTAAAACTTTAGGGATAAGTCTTGTACCGTCTTCATTACCAATTTCATCATGGCTCATTACATATTTAACTCTATGTAGAGAATCTCTTATACGACCATCCAAATTATCCAATAAGTTTGCACCGGATGCTAAAACGGCATCTTTAACAGCATGCATAAATCTGAAATCCCATTCACTATCAAAACCAATGTTCCCTGGAGTTGAATGCCAACCTCTTTCTGAAATAAATTTTACTTGTGTATCAATAAAATCTAATTCATCTTTATGGTTAATACTTCCATTCTCATATCTAGTAACAGATTCTTTATTCTCACGTCCATCTTCTGCTATAGTAAACACTTGTGGGTTATGTTTATTAACTTCTGTTACGATTTGTTTCAACAAATAATCTGAACCGCAGAGTTTTGTCATATCTAATCTTAACCCATCGACTTTAAATTCATTTGCCCACCATAAAGCGGCATTTGCCATCCAATCTCTTACGTATCTGTTATTTGCGCCTTCATAGTTAAATTCGCCGCCAAACTGTCCAGAACCTCTTTCATAAGGTCCGGTTTGAGCTAAATAATCACCATCCGGTCCCATGTGGTTTGGAACCATATCCATTATTACGTTTAAACCTTTGCCGTGTGCATAATCAATAAATTCTTTTAATTGCTTTGCACCGCCAAGTTTTTCATTTACAGCAAATTTGTCAACACCATCATATCCCCATTGCTTAGAAAATGTGTTTTCTACAGGTAACAGTTCAATTGCAGTTGCAACTCCTCTTTGTGCAATAACGTCAACTCTTTTCTTTGCCGCTTCAAATGTACCCTCTTGAGTTACTGTTGGAATATTAACCTCATCAATAATCAATCTGTCCAAGCCTCTTAGCGGTTCATTAGGTTTTCTAACGATTCTTCTAGGGTCTTTCCCTTCCAACCAATCTGTATTTTTCCACTTATAATTATTGGTATCATAAATAGAACTCCAACCATTGATATCTTCCTGCTTTTTAGCATAAGGATCTTTTACTAAGTTAACATTATTGTTTTTATCTACAACAACGTAACGGTATTTGTCATCCGGTTCTGCCTTGATACCATTCGCTACATAAACTCCATTACCTTCGTGTTGCATAGGATAAACTTTAGATTTGTCATCTTTTGACTCAATATTATTTATAGTTAAGGCAGCGCCTGCGGTAGCTATAACTTGAACAACTCTTTCTTTGATACCGCCCATGCCTTCAGATATGTTTTTAGCCACTTCTACAAAAACTGCTTTTGCATCCGGAAATGAAAACAGCTTAAAATTAGTCATGCCTTTATCTTTTACATAGTTCGCACCCCAACTAATGTGTTCTGACCAATCCCTTTTGAATGTCGGATTGTTTTGGTAATTTGTCCTGTTGTTGTTTTGTCTATTTGTTCTTAATTCCTGTCCTATTGACTGAACTCTCATAATACCTTCTCCTGTTTTACACACACTCTTTATATAATTTAAAACCCGTAAAAATATTTTTTGCTATTCTCCTTCCGATTTATATCCGAAATTTTTAAGAATATTATCTTTTTTACGCCAATCTTTTTCTACTTTAACTTCCAAGCCCAGAAAAACTTTCTTTTCTACAATATGTTCTAATTCCAACCTTGCTTCTGTTCCTATTTTTTTTAATAAAGCCCCGCCTTTGCCAATTAGAATTCCTTTTTGGCTCTTATGTTCGCAATAAATTGTTGCATAAATTCTATCAATGTCATCACTTTCTTGGTATTTATCAACCTTTATTGCAACAGAGTGCGGAATTTCATCCTGTGTATTTAAAAGAACTTTCTCTCTAATAACTTCTTCTGTAACAGAACGCATGCTCTCTTCTGTCACAACATCTTCCGGATACAATAAATCACCTTCCGGAAGTTTTTTTAAGATATTAGTTAATAATGTATCTTTGTTACGACCGGTTTTTGCAGAAATTCTTATTATCGGAATATTTTCTTCAAAAAGCATTTTATACGACATAAGATTTTCTTCAATTTTTTGTTGATTTTTAATTTTATCAACCTTATTCATGACAAGAATTACAGGGATTTTGCATTCTTTAAGAATGTTTTCTACAATCCACTTGTCACCTTTTCCTGCAGGCTCACTTCCATCAACAAGAAATAATACCAAATCCGCATCCGGTACTGCAACTTTCGCTTCGTCCAAAAGAAACTCGCCAAGCTTATTCAATGGACGATGAACCCCGGGAGTATCAATAAAAATTATCTGACCGTTTTCGTCAGTCAAAATCCCTTTGATTCTTTTTCTTGTAGTTTGCGCCTTATCAGTTGTTATAACAATCTTTTGTCCCAAAATCTGATTCAAAAGAGTTGATTTTCCAACATTAGGGCGACCTAAAATTGTTACAAATCCACACTTCATATGTCTATTGTATATCAAACAAGCTGAAACAAACATGAATAAAGCTAATTTATTTGTAACATTTTGTTAAAATTTGGCAATTATTTAAAAAGAAATATCTTTATATAAGTAAGGGATATTAATCAGGGACAAATCAATGACGTTTACTCCAAATTTTAACTTTGATTTTAATAACAATTGGCAATTCCAAAACCAAAATTGGAACAGTTTTCAACCAATGTTTAATAATAATTTTGGTAATTTAGGCGGTTTTAACGGTTTTAATTTTAATAATATATGGAGTGGTAACACTTCCACAACGTCATCTTCTTCTAAAACATCAAGCGGCGACAGTGATTATGATGCTTGGTACGAAAAGAAAATGAAGGGTGCTTGTTCATCAGCATCTGGTGAAGATAGTGCAAAAACCGCAACATTTTTGGAAGAAAAATCTAATGAAATCGTAAAAACTCAAGCTCTATTAGATGATACAAACAAAAAAATCGATGCTTTAAGGAAAGCAAAAGATAATAGCTCTAAAGTTGTAGATGCATCTTTGATGCAAGAAACAGAACTTAATGAAGACGGAACAATCAAATCAACTGAGAAAAAAGAAAAAGGGTTCTTTAAAAAAGCAGCAAATTGGGTTAGCAGTGCCGGCTCTGCGCTATTAAACATGGGTAAAAGTTTAATAGGTTTTGATAAAGATGGCAAATGGCATCCTGAAAAAGCCTTGAAGAACGCAGCTGTTACAGCATTAGCTGTTGGTGCAACATTCATTCCCGTTGTAGGTCCGGCAATAGGTTATGGACTTTTAGCATACGGAGTTGGCAGTGGTGTTGTCGGTGTTGCTAAAGGTGTTCAAAAACTTAATGACGCAAAAACTGAACAAGAAGAAGAACAAGCAAGACAAGATATTTGTGCCGGCGCAGCGATTGGTATAACTTCAGCTATCGGCTTAAGAGGCCTTGGAAAAACTGCAAGTACTGCAAGCGCAACAACTACTAGACAAAGTATTCTTTCTAAGCTTGGTCAAGAAGTTAAAAATGTTACTATAAATCCTCTAAAAGCAACAACACAAGCTGTAAAAACAGATTATGCTGCCGTAAAAAGTGCAGGCTTCTTTAAAACTTTCGGTAACAAAGCTACATCAGCATTCACTGCTACAAACTACGAAACAAAATACAATGACAAATACAATAATATGGAAACTGGTTTAAATAATAAGTTGGCTGATATTAATTCTAAAATCGCAACTGAAACGAACCCTGCAAAGAAAGTTCTTTTAGAAGAACAAAAATCAATGTTAGAAGGTAACTTGAACGAGTTACACAACTTACAAAATATCAAAACTAAAGTTGAATTTGATAACTTAAAAACAACAAATTCTGCAACAAAAAATCAAGAAACATTGACAAATTATACACAACAAAATCATGGATACGAAATCAATGGTCAAGCTGTTTCTAAAAAAAGATTCGAAGCATTTGAATCAGAAATGAAAGCAATTCAAAAAAGCTATAAAAAAGATTTAAAACAACTTTTAGATACAAAAGAATGTATTATGAGAAAAATGGCAAGCAAGCCGGATGGTCACACAACTGAACTTAATGAATATACTCAATCAACAATCAGAGCAAAATATAAAACATCTAAGGATTTAAAAACCGGTATTGAAAATATTAATACACAATTAACCGATGTTGGTACTAGAATTGCAGATGTAGAAACAAAATTACAAAGTGCAACAAGTGCTAGAAAAATTCGTAATTTGCAAAATGCTCTTAATGGTTTGAAGAATAAGAAAGCTACATTGGAAAATGAATTGGCGGTATGTAATTCTATTAAATTCAAAAGTAAACTAAAACCTTCTACATGGGGCAAAAATGAATACGTCTTGAATATTGGCGGAAGTAATGCATCTTATGGACTTCTGTTTGGCGGCGTAAAGAAAGCAATCGTTAATCCTGCGGCAACTCCTCTTTTGTCAATGGCTCAATGGGATAGAGAATTTTCAGTACCATTCTTTTCAACAGATTTAGTGGAAATGACTCCTGAACAGTTGGAAGAAGCTATAAATGGTTTAGAAACTCAAAAAGCTCAATTAGAACAAGGGCTAGAAACTATTAATAAAACAAATACTGCGCAAGAGTGGAGTTCTTTGAAAGCAAGTGCAGCGGCTGCAACACAACAACAAGCTGCGCAAGAAACAGAAACAACACAACAAACAGAAAACGCTCAAGAAGAGTCTGCAGACGCTAAGAAAGACGAACAAGAAGATTAGTTTTTATAATAGAAACTGTAAATGTTAACTTTTGTAACAAATATTTTAACCGTTGAAATCACATCTTTTGTAAATACTTTATATATATGTAAGACTTAAAAAGATGGTGAACAAAGATGGCAATCGCTAATTTACATGAAACATTATTAAGCTATAAGTTAAGACGTAACCAACTTAACCTTGAGATTACCCAACTTCAATCACAAAAATCATTGGGTACATACTCTCAAGCAGATGTTCAATCTTTAAAGTCTGCTGAAACAAGAGCTTTAAGAAATAAATATAAAGACCAGTTTAATGCTGATGCAGCTTTACAGGAAAAATATACTGATTATACAGAAATGCCTGATTTTGAAGCTGAGCTTGATAAATTAACAGCAAAATATCAAGATGAATTTGACCAATTAACAGCTTGGGAAACAAACATCGATACTCAAATTACAACTAATAGTGCTGAATTAGAAGAAGTTAATGCATATATGGAATCAATCAAATCAATGCTTTCAAGCAATATTCAAGAAGACTTCAACTACAGCTTGAACGGTTAATATTAATTGTTAACTATCCATCAATAATATCAATAAAACTCAATACTTTTTTTAAATTAGTTTTAGACATAACGTTAAGATTAGCATTTATTTCATAAATAAGAGCGGTCTTGCTTATGTCTTTTTTGTATGTGGAATTGTCGTAAAAATAACTGATTGGAATGCAAAATGTAAGCGCAATCATCTCTAAAGTGTCCGGAGATGGTCTGTGCTTGCCGTCTTCGGCTCTTGCTATGGTTCTTCTATCAAGCCCGACTTTTTCTGCAAACTCTTCTTGAGTTAGCTTGCAGTTGCGTCTGAGCTGTAATATTTTGTCCGCAATGTGACGTGTTGTCTGTAAGCATTTTTCAGCAATTGTATCCATATAAAAAGATTAAACTTTAATAACCAAATTTACTATGTCATATGTTTGAATATATGCAATACAATTACATACACAATAAATAAAAATAATAGCTACAAAGCTATAACCATAAGGAATGTAATATAATGTAACGAATTGTAAAACTTTCTTCAAAAATCCTAAAGTTTTTCTGAAAAATGCCGTAATACTAAACATAAGATATTAGTTAGAATAAATAAGGAGTAAAAAATGAGTATTGATTTAAGAACACAAAGTGAATTGAAAAGAATTTTACTAAACTCTAATGGCAACAAAAAAAACAAACCTGAATCACAAGAACTGGAAGCAGAAGAAAACCTTCAAGTTGTAGCACCAGAAGCCAAAGAAATTACAGCATCTATATCAGATGTTTTGGCAATGCAAAATATGGTTATGATTTCAACTTCTCGCACAACGCCTGTTCCAAGTGGTAGTTATGAACTTCCTGAAGGTCGAGTTGTTGTTCATGAAAACGAAGATGGAAATATTGGTTTTCAATACAAAGGAAAAGGAAGCCTTTCACTAAACGAATTGGGAAAATTAGTTCGAAAAGGTTTAACTCCTGTTCAAGATGAACCAGCCGCAAACGGTGTAAACGGTGAAATCGACGAATCTGTCAAGCAAGGTGGAACCGGAGATTGTTGGGTTTTAACAGGTATTTTATCATTAACAGCAACAGCAGAAGGTAAAGCTTTAATCAAATCTTCATTAGAAATTCAAAAGAACGGTGATGTAATTGTTAATTTTAAAGGTTTAGGTTATTCAATAAGAGTTACAGCCGCTGAAATTAAAAAACACGATACAGATGATATCAAAAACGATGCATTTTCTAACGGTGACAATGATATGCTTGTTTTCGAATTGGCGGTTGAAAAATTGTTCGAACAACACCCTGAATTAAAAGAAACCTATGGTTACAATGAAGAAGGCAAAGGTGACGACAAATATATCACTCAAGGCGGGTTCGGTAATGACTTGGTAGAATGGCTGTCAAGTAACAAAGCAGAAGATTTATGCACTATGGATAAATTAGAAAATCCTTATGACAAAGCTGATGTAGCCGAATGGGTTGCTGTTCCTAGCAGTATGACAAGATATCAAGGCGAATACCCAAGACCTTCTTCTATAAGTCTTGATGCAATGTTTAATGATGATAAAACCAACTTTAGTCGCGAATACATAAATTGGTATAACAAAACATTTGTTCCTATTATGCAAGAATACAATCAAAGTGCCTTGAATGGTTTGGTAGATGGTTTGTCCCAAGAAGAAGTTATGGCAAAACTTCAAGAAGCTTATGAAAATCAACCTTGCGCTATGACATTTGGTTTGTATGTATTTGCAAATGACACTGAAAAAACTGCAAAAGATGTTGACGGTAACAACTTTATTTGGAAATATTACAGCCAAAGTGTAGAAAAAGGTGAACTTTGCGGTCATGCTTTCGCTGTAGTTGGTATGACGCAAGATACTATTGCATTTGTTAATCCTTGGGATTCAACAGAAAAAATTACAATGTCATGGGAAGAATTCTCAAAATTAGGTATCGGCAGAATTGCATATAACAAATTGGATAAAGTTGAAGACACAACAGAACCTGCTACTCCAACTACTCCGACTGTTGATTCAGACACAGAACATAAAACTAAATTAATTTCTCAAATAGAAAGTGATGTTGAAAGATATTTACATACAATGGTTGCTGATAACCAAGCAGATGTTGTAAGAAAAGAGTTTAATAAACTTATAACCGGTGATGAAAATACAAATTTCCATCAATATTTACATACACAAGACTTGGATGTAACAAAGTTAGAAGAAATTGCAACCGCTGTTGCAAACAAAATCAATGAAACTGTACCTAATGAACCAGTTACTCCGGATCCTGTTATTCCTGATACACCTACTGATAACGGAGTTGCGGAATTATTAGCGCAAGGGTTTACTCAGGCTGATATTGATGAATATTTTAACCAAACAGAAGATGGTAAATATGAATTAAAATCAGGTATTAAATTCTCTTACTATGATCGTTTAAAGAAAAATAAAACCGAAGTTGAAATTACATCAATCGACCAATTGAAAGATTTCTGCGGTGCTAATAAACGTTTAGAGCTATTGAACGAAGGTTGGCCTGAAGAAATGCTTGATAAGTATTTTGAAAAAACAACAGATTTCTTGACGGGTAAACAAACTTATGCAATGAAACCTGAAAAGAATAATGTATCAATAGGCACAATATCAATAAGACCAAATTATACAATAACAACTGATGATAGCGGAAACAAAACTATTGAATTCACTAAAGATAATTCAAAGGTTACAATTACAGTTAAACCTGATGGTAGCTATACAGAAAGTATAGTAGGTATAAAAAAAGAACCTTCAATGAATACCGTGGCAAAACAAGAATTATTAGATAAAGGCTTTACAGAAAAGCAAATCAATGAATGGTTTACATTAGAAGCAGACGGTACTTATTCACGCAAAACAAATAGGATGATATTAACCGGTGATTATGCAAATTCAGCTAGAGATTTCAAAACAGTTGAAGAACTTGCTAAATACATTGGCGCAGATAGCAGAGTCGCTCTTAGAAACCAAGGCATGCCTGATGATATCATTGACAAATTCTTCGAATTGAAACGTACAGGTGCTGATGGTAGCTTTAGCTACAAATTAAAAGTCGAAGGTAATTACACTGTTACTGAGCAAGGCAAAAACAAATTAATCAGAATTCAAAACAAAGAAGATGACACAATTACTGAAATTTTGGTTAAAGAAGATGGTACATACACAATTGAAACAAGTGAAATTATTAATATTGGAGAATCAGACGACGCAAAAGCGGTTGCAGGTTCTGCAAACGAACTTTTGGCTCAAGGTTTCACTCAATCTGACATTGATAAATATTTCTACAAAAAGAATAATCAATATTTCTTAAGATCTGATATTACATTTAGAAGAAAAGGTGAAAACGGCTATGAAAACTTTAATATTACAACTTTAGAAGAATTGAAAGAATACTCAGGTGCAAATTCTCGTAAAGCTTTACAAGACAAAGGTTTACCTGATGAATTGATTGACAAATACTACCGCAAAGAAGAAGGTAGAGATGGCAAGATTGCTTATCATACAGATAAACCTACAAGTTTAGGTAAAGACGGCAACAATACTGTTTTAACAGTTCATAATTATCAGTACGGTATAGATCAAGATGGTAACAGCATTGAATTTCCGACAAAAGAATACACCATTAAACCTGATGGCACATATACAGTGATTGAATATACGTCCAATCAAATCACAGATACAACAAGAACTCACTATATGTTGACTGAAAAAGGTTTATCAGAACAAGATATTCAAAAATTCTTCACCGAAAAAGATGGTTTGTATACTTTGAAAAAAGGTATTATGTACAAAGGTCAATATATTAATTCTGTTGAAGCTTTGGTTGATGTTTTGAATAAAAATAAATAGTAATCGACGAATGATTATGGATTGCCACGAAAAACAAAGTTTTTCTCGCAATGACAGCCCGCTTGAAATTCTGACGCCATGTCATTACGAGGAACGACAGAGACGAAGTAATCCATAAATAACAAATAATCTAACGAAAGGAGCTTAATATGCCACCAATTAATGCAAATAATCAAGTAGAAAACCGCTTCTTATTAAACGGAATTCCACAGGAATCAAACAGAGCATACTATAACCAAAGAGTAACTGTTTTAAGAGATAAAATTTTAAACCACACTGCTACAAAAGCAGAAATCAATGAATATAAAACGATAAAAGCACAACTTGAAACTCTTAATGATATGAAACAAATTCAACAAGAGAACAATGTTGAAACAACGAAAACAGTAAACAATGCTTGGAATCAAGTACGTTCTGCTTTCAATGAATTTTCAAACATTTTCTCTCCAAAAACTTCTGATAATGCCGGAGAAAAAGAAGGCGATGGAATTGAATAGTAATTATAGATTGCCACAAGAACCAAAGGTTCTCTTGCAATGACAGCACACTGGAAGTTTTAACGCTCGGTCATTACGAGGAAATACCCCTCACCCCCCAACCCCTCTCCTACAGGGGGCGAGGGGAGGGAATAAAGTAATCCATTAAAAACAAACAATAACAAATAAAAGAAAGGCTACAATATGGGCATTGATTTTAACGCAGAATTCTCAAAATTAAATACTAATACAGTTGGTGATTCCGCCAATACACTTGATAATGAAGAGTGTCAAGCTGCAAAAAATAACGGCAGCATTTGGACTGTTGCAGAAGGTATGACCGCCGAACAATTTAAAGAAGCGAACCAACACTGTTCAGAATACGATACCAACCAAGATGGTGTTGTAACTGTTCGTGAACAAAAAGCAAGTATTGCCGACCAATTGAAAAATGTATGGACTTAAAGCATTGCAAGATTCTTTAAAGACGATATATCTTATGATAATAGTGATGCAAATTCTGCTCAATCAATTACCCAAAGAGTAATGGCTCGTATCCAAAATGCTTTGAATTTTATTCAGTATGCAAAAGAGAACAATATTGATGTCTTTCGTGACAATACAGGAACCGGCGTAGATGATAAAGACGGAGAATTGCAAAAATTCACAGATGGCAAAGGTGAAAAAATGATAACATCAAACACTCCCGGAGTAAAATCTTCTAAAGCAAATAGTGATGGCACTGTTACAGATTTTAATAAAGATGGTAGTTCTACTACTTGGAATAATAATATTTTATGCTTAGGTGGTTCTGATAAGTGGGCTGGCGGTACTTATGAATATAAAAATGACTATAATGAAGATGGCAGTTTTACACAAACAAAAAATTACGATAACGGTGAAAGTTTTAAAATTGCCGTAGACCAAAATCAAAATAAAATTGGCTCTTTCAAAATAACTGCCAACGGCAACTACAAAGCTCAAGCAAAGCAAGGCGAAACATTTATGGCAACACTTACCAGATTAGGAATCACTGACGCAGAAGACATAAAAGCCGTTGCAAAAGCTAATCCAAAAGCATTTGCTAACAAATACTTTAGAGTTGATGTTAATGACGTCTATATTCCAAAAGAAGTTATTGCCAACATGAAAGCAAACGGAACTTATAACGAAGATAAGTTAATGGGCAAGATTTAATGTTGCCGAAAGAATCGTTAAGCTATTGCAAAAGAAAATGCCTCAAAATATAGATACCCCATATGGATGATTTACATCAAAAAAAATTAAAGAAAAAAAATAATTTACCGAAAGTCTAATTATAGACATGAAATTTGGTTCGGAGATTATAATGACAAATACCCCATCAGCAATAATAGAAAACAAGGCAGTTCTATTGCTAGAAGAAGCTCGTACGGCTCATGAAAACTATTTAATTAAACAGCAGGATGCTGATTTAGAAAGAGCAATAGAATGTTATATAGATGCGATAAAGGTTAATCCTTCTATATCAGAATCTTATTATAGACTTGCAAGTTTATTGCTTGTTAAGGGACAAATCTCTGTAGAAGGAGCTTTGGAACAATGTCAAACGGCAATTTCTCTTGAACCGAAAAATGTAAATGCTCACATTTATTCGGGCTATTTTCAATGTCTGAATGGAAATTTTGATGAAGCAGAAAAAGAATTCCAGCTTGCAGTATCCAATGCCGGTAAAAATTCTGCACGTCCAAGATTATTTTTATCTAAATTATTATTTTCAAGAATTAAAAGTCATAATTCATCAGTAAAAGACGTCATGAAATTCTTATATTATTTCTTGTCAGGCAGCATGATGATTATGTGGGATTGCCCTTCTATAAAAATGTTTTGTAAATTTTTGGCTAATGATTTTTCTGTATTTTCATACAAGACATTAGGTGAAACTTTTGAAAAAATGAAACTTTTTCCATCTGCATTAGAAGCTTATTCTAAAGGATTGGAAAAGACTGCTCAAGGAAACTTGTTCTATCAAAAAATGGGTGATTTGTCTTTGGAATGCAATGATATTGAAGCTAGTTTGGAATGTTACAAAAAGGCTTATGAATTGAATCCAACGGACAGAGAAGTATTGATTAAGCTTGCTACTATCAATCAAACATATTTTCCAGATCAAGTTGATGAAACCATTGACTATTACAACTCGTTATTAGAGTTTGGAATTGACATGGACAAAATTTACTATGAACTTGGACATTTATACTTGAACAAATCTGATAAAATTAACGCTGTAAGTGCGTTTAAACTTGCACAAGAATTAAATCCTGAAAATCCATACTATAACAATTCACTAGCTTATGCTTACATCAAAGCGGAACTTTATGATGATGCAATTGAATACTATCAACTTGCAATCAAATTAAATCCGGATGCAGAATGGACATCCATTGTATGTCATGCTCTTGGTGCAATTTATGCAGAAGTTAAGAACAACTTTGAAGCAGCAGAAGCTACTTTTAATGCCGGCATGGTGCTTGACCCTAATAACGTTGATATTCAATTGTCATTGGGAGATTTGTACATGGCTCAAAATGATTTAGATAAAGCAATTAAAACTTACTGCGATGCAATTTCTACTGAGCCTGAAAATTACCTAACTTACGCTAAAACGGGTTTAGCACTTTGGGAAAAAGACTACTTGGAAGAAGCTATTGTTGCTTTTCATAAATCTATTGAATTGAATCCAAATTTTGAAATAGCTCAAAACAATCTTGGTGTTGTATATCTTGATGGAATTGGCGACCCAAAAGAATCTGTTGAGTATTTCAAAAATGCAATCAACATTAACCCAAATTACACCTTAGCATATTTTAATTTAGCACGTGCCTACCAAGCTATTGGTGACAAAGCTATGGCGGCTGAATATTATCAAATGACAATGGATTTGAACAAGATTACAGAAGAATTGTCAGAAAAAGAAATCAGAGAAAGATTGTACGATTTGTTCAATTAAGATTTTAATCGATTTCAATTCATGACTAACTGGTACGTCTTAGCTAGGGATGTCAGCGATGTGGCAAGCCGTCTTTTTTACACACAATTAATTATCTTGCTACTAACCTGATGACTAGATTGCTTCGCTCCCACTCGCAATGACATTTTATTTCCAAGTCAAATCTGGGTGTCTTGCAGCAAGTGTTTCATCAACCTTCTTGATAGGAGTTGTTTGTGGTGATTTTAGAACTTCTTCCGGATTTTCTTCAATCTCTTGTGCAATCTTTAACATTGTAGCAATAAAATTATCTAAAACATCCTTTGTTTCGGATTCTGTAGGTTCTATCATTATCGCTTCGTGTACAATTAACGGAAAATAAACCGTTGGAGGGTGGCAATTTGAATCCATTAAACGTTTTGCAATGCCTAAAGTTGAAACTCCTTGATGGTGTTGTTTTTCACCGGACAAAACAAATTCGTGCATACAAGGTTCGTCAAATGGTAACTCGTATACACCTTTTAATTTTTCTTTGATATAATTAGCGTTCAATACAGCATCAGCGCTTGCAAGCTTTAGGTTATATCCCATCATAAGAATATATGCGTAAGCTCTTACAAGAACACCAAAGTTACCATAAAAGCTTCTAACTTTTCCGATTGAATGCTCAATTTTATAATTTCTAATATATTTATCACCTTGTTTTTCTATAACAGGAGATGGTAAATAATCTTTCAGTTTTTCAACTACACAAACAGGTCCCGCACCTGGACCACCACCACCGTGAGGTGTTGCAAATGTTTTGTGTAAATTCAAATGAACAACATCAAATCCCATCAAAGCAGGGTTTGTCCAGCCCATTATGGCATTGAAATTCGCTCCATCATAATAAAGTAAAGAACCGTTGTCATGCATAAGTTTAGAAATTTCTAACACTTTTTCTTCAAAAATTCCCAATGTATTTGGGTTTGTCATCATTATTGCAGCAACATCCGAATCAAGTAATTCTTTTAATGCTTCAATATCAACTTGCCCTTTCTCATTTGATTGAACTTGAATAATATCAAATCCACACATTTTAGCACTCATAGGGTTTGTGCCATGTGCAGAATCCGGAACGATAACTTTCTTTCTATTGGTTTCACCTTTGGTTTCAAAATATTTTTTGATAACCATCATTCCTGTTAGTTCACCATGCGCACCAGCTGCTGGTTGGAGTGTTACTGCATCCATGCCTGTAATTTTCTTTAGAGCTTCTTGAAGATTGAACATTAGCTCCAATGCTCCTTGAGAATCTTCATCAGATTGAAGAGGATGAAGATTAGCAAAGCCTTCTAGCGATGCCAAAAGTTCATTAACTTTCGGATTGTATTTCATTGTACAAGAACCTAACGGATAAAATCCTTTTTCTATGCAGAAGTTTCTGTCACTAAATTCTTTATAATGGCGCATAACTTCCAGTTCACTTAATTGTGGTAAACCAATTACATCTTTTCTAATTAATTCTTGAGGAAGAAAATCGCCTAATTTGTTTTCTTCAAAACCGATACCGTCAACCCCGTTACTTTTTTCAAATATTGTTTTCATTTACTTCTTCCTGTTTCAATAACTCTTTTTTTATCTTGTCCAGCGCATTTTGGATAATTCTCGATATTCTCGATTGTGAGATATTAAACTCAACCGAAATGTCTTTAAGTTTCTTATCATAAAAATACTTAGCTTCTATTAAATCCTGTTCTCTTTGTGAAAGCTTTTTCATCGCTTCACAAATTCTATGTTTTAATTCTACTATTTCGGCTTTTTCTTCAGGGGTTCTATGATTGTCTTTTATGACTGTTGGATTTTCCGCATCAGCCATTTCTTCTATTGATAAAATTGTTTTATAAACAGCATCTTTAATTTTTTCTTGTTCCTTTGATTCTTGATTTTTCATAATATGCCATTTATAACGACGTCGCATTTCGTTTCTAATTGCCCATTTTATAGCTTTTGTAAAATATGCTGTATTATATAACTCTTTGTTCTTTGAATTATTTAAAAGGTAATAAACGGTATAATTTGATAATGCAATTACCTCTGAAAGTTCAATAAGTCCAAGGTTTGAAAACTTTTTGTATTCAACCTTAGATATAGTTTCTATTAATTCTTTATATTGGGAAAGATTAGCTCTATCTTCCCGCTCTCTGTTTATAGCTTCTATGTCTTTCATACTATATAATATATCAGAAAGTTGTATATAAATGCAAGAATATTCAGAATTTTACAATAATTTTAAAATATGCTAGTATATTAAGTAGTGTATAAGTAGGATTTAGTAATATTTAATCCGATTTATACTATAAGAAAAGAGGGTAATGTTTAATGAAAACTTTGAAATATATAAAATCAATCTCATTAGTAATTCTTAGTGCCGGTATTCTTACCACAAGCGCTGTTTGTATGGAAAGAGTTTCTGCGAATCCGGCTCCGGTTCAAACAACTGCTCAACAAACTGTTAATGTAATTACAGTTTCACCATTAACCGTAGTTTCTAATCCTACTGCATATTTAAACAAGACGGTTTTAATGAAAGCTAAGTTTGACAAGTTCTCTACCTTGGGCTTAGATTACAAACCTGCATTTAAGTCTTCCGATGATTATATTTCTTTCTTGATAAGAAGAGATGATTCAAATCATGATATTCCGCTATCAGAGATGAAATTATTCTTAAAACGTGATGTAGCTGAGAAATTTATCGATTTAAAGACTGATGATGAAATTGAAATAAAAGGAAAAGTCTTCTCAAACGCATTAGGTGATGCTTGGGTTGATGTGAGTGAATTAAAAATTGTAAAAAAAGAAGCTGAAACAAAAAAAGACGGAGTTAAATAATTTATGCCCGATAATAAAATAAAATTGGAAGCAGAGCAAGATAAAAAAGATAAGCAAAAAGTTTTTCTAACAGTACATGGTCATTTCTATCAGCCACCAAGAGAAAATCCTTGGTTAGAAGCTATTGAACAGCAAGATAGTGCATTGCCTTTTCACGATTGGAACGAAAGGATTAATGCTGAATGTTACAATCCGAATTCTGTTTCAAAGATTGTTGATTCTAAAAACCAGATTTTAAATGTAGTGAACAACTACGAATATATGAGCTACAACTTCGGACCGACATTATTATCTTGGATGGAAGAATTCGCACCACTTGCTTATGAAAGAGTTATTAGAGCTGATATAAATTCCAGAAGAATGCACTCCGGTCACGGTAATGCTATAGCGCAAGTTTATAATCACATGATTATGCCTCTTGCAAACGAACGTGATAAGCAAACCCAAGTTAAATGGGGAATTAAAGATTTTGAATATCGTTTTGGCAGAAAACCGGAAGGAATATGGTTAGCAGAAACCGCAGCTGATGACGATACAATGAGAGTATTGGTAGAAAATGGTATTAAGTTTACCATTCTTTCTCCTTATCAAGCTCAGAGAATCAGAAAAGAAGGCGAAAAAAATTGGCAAGACGTAAGTTGGGGAAATATTGATCCGGCTCGTTCTTATAGATACTATATAAAATCTGCTCCAGGAAAATTTATAGATTTATTCTTCTATGATGGTGCAATTTCACGCTCTGTAGCGTTTGATGAATTATTAAAAGATGGTAACAAATTTGTAAATAGATTAAAAGACGGCATTTCTGATTTAAGAAATTATCCTCAATTAGTTAATATTGCAACTGATGGTGAAAGCTATGGGCATCATACAAAATTTGGAGATATGGCATTAGCTTATGCAATGAAATTAAAAGTAAAAGATGCCGGTTTTGAAGTTACAAATTATGGTGAATATCTTGAAAAGTATCGCTCTGATTGGGAAGTAGAGATTAAACCGGTATCCTCTTGGAGCTGTTTCCATGGAGTTGGCAGATGGTGTGACGATTGTGGCTGTTCAACCGGTGGACATCCCGGATGGAATCAAAAATGGAGAAAGCCTTTAAGAAATGCACTTGATTTCTTGCGAGATGAAATGACTACGCTTTATCATAAGCAAGGTAAAAAATTCTACAAAAATCCACAAGAAACAAGAGAAAATTATATTAGCGTAATTCTTGATAGAAGTGATGTTAGCGTAAAAAATTTCCAAGAGGAATATTTTATTGCAGGTCTTAGTGATGAACAAAAAGTAAAAGCAATGGAACTTTTGGAAATTCAACGTCAAGCTATGCTTATGTATACAAGCTGCGGTTGGTTCTTCTCTGAAATTTCCGGTATTGAAACAGTTCAAATTATGAAATATGCTGCACGTGTAATGCAGCTTGCTAAATCTTTTATGCGAAAAGATTTGGAAACACCTTTCCTAGAAATTTTAAAGGAAGCCAAAAGTAATATTCCGGAATTTGGTACAGGAAAAGATGTTTTTGAACGTTTTGTAAAACCTTCTGTTGTAACAACTAAACAGATTGTAAGTTTATGGGCAATTTCTTCTTTGTATTCTGATATTGAAGACGAAGAAAGTGTTTATTGTTATAAAATAAAAAAACATTCTTACAAAACCGTAACAAAGGGAAATTCAAAGCTGGTTCTCGGTCATATAGAAGTTGAATCAAAGGTAACTTTAGAAAAATCTAACATGATTTTTGCAATGCTACAATTCTCCGGTGGAGATTTCCATTGTGCAATCAAAGAATATTCAGAAAACTTTAGTGATATTCAAAAAGAATTGGTAAGAACATACCTTGTTTCACCTTTAACAGAGATTATCAGAAGCATTGATAACTATTTCGGCTCAGAATACTTTACGCTTAAGGATATCTTTATAGAAGAAAGACGTAAGATATTGCAAACCATGCTTCGTGGTAAATTACAAATTTTTGCCAATACATATGAATCCATGTATAACGAAGGTAAAGGTTCAATTTATCAGATGCAGACCCTTGGTTTAGAAATTCCAAAAGAGTTCAAAATTTCTGCTCAGTACGTTTTAACAAAACAGTTTAATGACCTATTTGTTGATTCTCGTGGTTTCTTAGACAGTGATATTATTCAACAAGCATCAGATATTAATTTTGAAGCAAAAAGAATAGGTATAGAAATTGATAAAACTCCGACATCAAAAATATTCAGTAAAAAAATTGCGCAGAATATTAACAGATTATCTTACGCACTTGATTTACAACAAGTTGATGCAACATTAGAACTTCTTGATTGTATTTCAAAATTGGAGATAAAAGTTGATATAGCTGAAGCACAAAACTATTTCTTCTCAAAGATAGTTACTAATATCTGTGATTTGATAGACAGTATTTCTTGTCAAGCTGACAGAGATTTGCTAGTGATGTTGTTTGAAATTGGTGAAGATTTGAATATCAACATGGACTATTATAAACAACAGTTTAATAAAGCTCTCGTATCTGTGTCTAAAAGCTAATTTAATCGAAAAATATAATACATCGACCTCTCTAACAAAAGAGGTCGATGTATTATGAATGATAGTAAGCTATTCCCGCCAGTGGGTATCAATTACAACTACCTTGATATTAAATTTATATAAATATTTCTCTAAAACCCGATTTTTTATATTATACTTGAATGGTAGATAATTAATATGGAGAAAGAGAATGACAAATACAGTTCTTGAAAAAAAATGTTCAATTCACCCATCAGCAGTTATACACCCTTCTGCAGAAATTGGTGAAGGTGTTATAATCGGACCAAACGTTGTGATAGGTGAAGGTGTAAAGCTTGGTAACGGTACCAGAGTTATTGCAAACGCATATATTGAGTTTGCAGAAATTGGAGAAAACTGTACAATCTCTCCATTCTCTACTATAGGTTCTGAACCTCAAGATTTAGGTTATAAAGGTGAGCCAACAAAAGTTGTTATCGGAAACGAAACTATTGTTAAAGAAAATGTAACTATTCATAGAGGTGCGGCATGTGGCGATTTTACAACAAGAATTGGTAACAAATGCTTGTTGATGGTTGGCTCTCATATTGCTCATAATTGTGTCTTAGAAGACCAAGTTATACTAGCGAATTTAGTAACTCTAGGTGGTCACGTTCACGTTGGATTTGGTGCATTTGTTGGTGGCATGAGTGTGTTCCATCAAAATATCAGAATCGGTTCAATGGCAATTATTAGTGGCTTCTCTGCTTCTCGTCAAGACATCTTACCATATTCTAAAGGTGAAGGCAGACCTCCTGTTCCACGTGGATTGAATGTGATTGCAATGAAAAGACGTGGTGTGTCCCAAGAAGTCAGAACTGCTACTAACGAAGCATTCAAATTATTGATTTCTGAAGAATATAACACTTCTCAAGCGATTGAAAAAATCAAAGCTGAAATCCCTATGAATGAATACATTGAAAACATGATAGAATTTATTCAATCTTCAAAAAGAGGTGTACTTCTAAAAACTCATAAATCAGGATATCAATCTCTTTCATCTGAAGAATAATTTTATACAAAGCTTATATAAGTAATATAAAGGGTAATAAGTACAATTATTATTACCCTTTATTTTTTTCTCTATATATTAAGAAATGTAAAGAGCGTTAAACTTAATAATAGCTTGAATAGTTACGCTTTTGTATCGTTTCAAGGAAAAGATGTAAAACATTCTCTTGACTTAATTTTCTTATGTGCAATAATATAGATACACACTTTAAGTGTAGCCGAAACACTAAATAGCAAAAACACAATAAACCCCAAAAATCATATAAACTCCTAGATAATAAACACTAAAAAGACCATTAGGATGCAGAAAACAAACCCACTCGAAATCACACACACCGAGTGGTTTTTTTTGCGGATTTTGGCAAGTGCGACGCTTGAGCGTTTAGCGAAAGCTAGTCACGTCCCTGTGAAGAACTTGAATGAGCGCTATTTCACGAAAGTGAAATATAAGCGAAAGGAAAAGTTCTGAACCGCCAAAATCCAAGACAGTGCTACGCACGTAGACACTACTGTCGGCTGCTTGGTGAAAACTACCAGATTATATTATTTATTTACCAGCTCCGCCTCGAAGTAAGACTACTAATTTTGCGTATTAATACAAAGCTACGCACGTAGACACAACTGTCGGCTACTTGATGGGAGCTACTAGATTATGTTATTCTTTTACAAACTCTGCCTCAAAGTGAAATTACAAGCTTGGCGTCTAAGCCTTACCGCCCTTGTTAGGGAGGTCGCAGCTGTAAGCGAAGCTGTGCTGAGCTGTACAGATGCGGGTGGGTAATAGCAGTTAAAAAATAGTACATTAGTCGAATATAAGTAACACTAGTCGCAAAGCGGTAAGGGGTGGAAACTACTAATAAAAAAACAAGCCATTTTATTGTATAATTACACCTATGATACTCACTTTTTTAGGCATATTAACAAGAATATTATCAAATTCTTACCTTAATGTTTTTCAAAAAATATTAACAAACAAAGGACAAAACTCTTCTTCCATAAACTTATTTACATATTTAGGTTTATGTTTGACATGTGTTTGGTTTCTTTCTGTTTTTTCATTAAGTATTTTGCCATTAGTTTTATTAATGGGTTGCTTAGGAGCATTAGGAAATTATTTTATTATTAAAGCACTTTCTATCGGCGAATTATCTACTCTTGCGCCTATTAATTCTTACAAACCAATTGTTGCATTGATATTCGGCATCTTTTATCTAAAAGAAATTCCGTCCTTATCATCTATTGTAGCGATTCTTTTAATAATATTGGGAACATATTTTATTCTTGATATAAACCAAGGAAGTACTAACGTAAAAGCTATAGTTTATAGAGTAATTGCATTGGTTTGTTCTGGTTCGGAAGCCGTTATTATAAAAAAGATTATTGTTTTAACTAATGCCTTGGATTGTTTTATATTATGGGCAATTTCCGGTTTTATATTTTCGTTGATATTTGTTTTGTTTTCTGGAAAAAAGCCAAAAATTAAAAGCTATAAGTATCAATTATTTTTGATTTTTGCCGTAGCTATAATGCAATATTCTACAAATTTTGTATTTGCACGCATGAATGTTTCATACGCACTCGCCTTGTTTCAACTATCGACTCTTTTGAGCGTATTTCTTGGTGCAAATATATTTAAAGAAAAGAATTTAAAAAACAAAATTATTGGCTCGCTTATAATGGTAATTGGAGCGATAATCCTTATCTTAAATTAATTTTTAGAAGTTTTTATATTATCTTCGCTTGGCATTTCATCTAATATAAATAAACCTAAACGTCCTTCTCTAAAATCTTTTAGAACGTAAATTGCAGTTCGTTCTGTATCCGGTTCGCCGCCACGAATAATCCATTTTCTCTGTAATGCAATGTTTTCCAAGGTTAAATCATCTGTCTTATAATATTCTTTGACAGAAGGTTTCAAATTTAAATACCCAAGAAGTGCTTTTGCAACAGGCTCCGGTGAATAAGCATTTTCTGACACAGAACTGACAAATGCTAATTTTGCCGCTTGTTCCTGATTATCTTGTCTTGTTGGAATAATTCCCGGGGTATCTAATAATTCAAGCTTAGGATTAATTCTTACCCATTGCTGCTGTCTGGTTACACCAGCCTTTGCACCAATTTTTGTTTTAGAAGATTTTGTTAGTTTATTAATAACGCTAGATTTTCCAACATTTGGCATGCCAACAACCATTGCTCTAGCAGGACGTCTTAATAAACCTTTTGACATTAATGCTTGAATCTTTGGTTCGCTTAGCTCTACTGCATATTTGATAACTGCGGCTAAATCTTTATTACCTTTAGCTTCTGTTATAATAACCGGACATCTTGTTGTTTCTTTCAAGTAGGAAACCCAATTTTTTAATTCGTTTTTATCAACTAAATCAGCTTTATTCAACAAAAGAAGCCTTGGTTTATTTCCCAAGAGCTTCTCTATGTTTGCATAACTACTGCTTAAAGGTAATCTGCTATCACGTACCTCAATAATTACATCAACTAAATTTAACTTTTCTTTAAGTTGACGCTCTGCTTTCGCAATGTGACCAGGGTACCAGTGAATGTGCAACTTAAACCTCTTATCTTTTTTCGATTTTTTCCTTAATACGTGTTGCTTTACCTGAACGTTCTCTCAAATAATACAATTTAGCACGTTTTACATCACCTTTTCTTTGAACAGTGATTTTATCAATACGTGGAGAGTGTACTAAGAATACACGTTCTACACCAACACCTTGGAATACTTTTCTTACAGTGATTGTCTTATTGATACCAGAACCGTGTTCTGCAATAATTGTACCTTCGTAAGCCTGTATTCTTTCTTTGTTACCTTCTACGATTTTAACGAATACTCTAACTGTATCACCAGGGTTCATATCTGGCAATTCTCTTGTTGTGTATTCTGCTTCTAAATTCTTAATAATAGGATTCATTTTTGCTATTCCTTATATTTTGACTATCTTATACTTATTTACCTCTATCATAATTAAAACAAAAACTAAATACAAGTATTCATTTAATTTTTTCATCCTTTTGTTTCAAATTGTAACAATTTAGGTTATAATTGTCAAAAAATATTCTTTAGAGATTTTTCAACAAACAGCCGTAAAATAGAAAGGTTTTATTTTGAATCCGATAGCACCAAGGAATTTATCGTCGATAATAACAACAATGACAAAAGCCGACGCAATGGCGCCTATTGTAGCATTAGAAGGTACCGTTGTTGCAGGCAGAACATACCAAGCTTACAAACGTGGCAAATGGGATGAAGCAAGAGAACGCTTTATTGAAGAATCAATGGGCTCTGTTGTTTGGCTATGTGGTGTTGGTACAATGAATAAGCTGGGTGATAAGCTTGTAGGACAAATACTAAAGAAACCGGGAGCAAATTTTGATGTAGGAACTGATAAAGTTCTTAGAACACCGTTTGAGAACTTTATGAAAAAGAATATGCCTAATGGTTTTTCTTCAAAACAAGTAGCGCTGATTAAAGGTGCAAAAGTTCTTACCAGTATTATTTTAACAAACTTATTTATCGGTTTTGTTGTACCAAAAGTTAACCAAGGTATAACTAAAAAATTGCGCCATGAAAGACGTGTTGCCGGTAATGAAAACGGCGATAAAGTAGAAATATCTAATAACAAAAAGAATCCGTCATTTAAGGGCGGTGGAATTGCAGCTATAAATACATTTACAAATGCAATAGAAAATACCAATACAGGTAAACTTCTTTCTTCTGATGCAGGTATTGCAGGCGGTCGTATGTATAATGCAAGAAGAAAAGAAGAAAGACGTGAGGTTGCGATTCGTGATATTGGTTCAATTTATTTCTATATGTGGGCACAAGGACATGTAAGAAATATTTTAAACTTGGTAGAATCTGGTCATGCTACAAGATTGAATCCGGCAACTGCTGAAATGTTAGACAAACACTTAGCCCAATTCTTAAATGGAAGAGAAATGAATGTTGAAGAGTTTAGAAAAGCTGTTCTTGGTGATACTGTTAAATTGCCAGAAGCTTTGAATAACAAATTTGAATCAGCAGAACCTTCTTTCTGGGAAAAAATGACTAATAAAAAACCTTTGGAGGTTATTAAACTAAGCGAATTGGAAAAAGTTGAAAAAGACGAATCTATATTAAATAGAGCAAGAGAAATGTCAAAAATTCAACCATTGCGCCAAGGTGAAGCTGTTTTAACTAAGCAGCAAGTCATTGATTCTTACAATAAAGCAGCAATTAATGATCCACAGTTCTTGAATAAAGTATTCCAAGATTTTACAGGCGGCGCAAGTACATCTGAATACAGATATGTTTCTAATAAAAAGCTTTATAACTTGAAAGCAGAAATGGAACATTATGTTGGTAGAGTATGTAAAGCGGCAAAAAATGGAAAAGTCGATAAAAAATTATTAGATGCAGTTCAAAATAAGAATTTACTTCTTAGTGGTTTGAATTTTGCTGCAGGCTTTGGTTTTGCATCAGCATTCTTGTCTACTTATATTCCAAAAATTCAATATTATGTAACAAGAAAAACTACCGGAGTGGATGCGTTTCCTGGAGTTTATGATTATGAGCACCATCAAGAAGAAGTTGATTAAAGGAGTAAATAATGAGAATTCAAGCAATTAATAATAACTCAGTAACGAATATTAATAAGACTAGCAAAAAACATAGTAATGTGAATTTTGGGTGGTTTGGCGGTGAAATGGCAAAGGATACTTTAAAAAGTAATTTATCGTCATGGCAAAAAGTTAAGTGCGGTATAGATGCATATTCAACTGTAACAAAAGAACTTTTTAGTTTTGCAAAAAATAAAGTATGCCAAAAATCTTTTTGGTTTAAAACAAAATAAGATATGTAAATATTTGTAAAGAAAAAGATAAGTCCTGAAATTGAACTTATCTTTTTTACTTTATATATATGTAAACACTTAAGAGTAAGGATAATGGTTATGCTAACAGTAAATTCATCAGAAGAAAAAAACACATGTTTTAAATTTATTGGCGCAGATTCAACACCAAAAACTACACATTTAATTTCAAATAACACTTCACTAATTGTTCCTTCTATGTCAGAAGGCGGAAATGATACTTGCAGTTTTTATTCCGGTCCTAGTGATGCAACAATTATGGCATTTGGTCAAAGTTGTGAAACAGCTGGTTCAATTGCTTATTCAGGAGGCGAAACAGCCGGTTCAATCGCATATTCAGGATGTGAATCTTCAGGTTCTATTGCTTCTGCAGCGCCATCTGTTTCATGCGGTGGAGGATTTTCCGGTGGCAGTGTAAGTTTTTCTTGCTAAAATAAATTTTCTAATCAACTAAATAAGACTATTAGCCGAACGGTTTTGTTCGGCTTTTTTTGTAAATAAGTAAGTTTTTGTAAAGTTGTTGTCAAAAAAAATATATAATGCTACGATTTAATATATTGGAGGAGAAATGGAAGAGTATTTTAGTATAATTCAATTTTTAATTGAAGCCGTTAAAGCAGGTGCTTCAGATGAACATTTGATGGTAGGACATCCGCCTTATATGCGCAAAAATGGCTTTATTGAAAAGACAGAACACCCTGTAATTTCTAAAGGAGAATTAGATGGAGCTATTTTAGAAATCGCTCCTACAGCAATAAGAGATGAAATTTTAACATTGTGTGATGTTGATTTTATGTATGAAATTAAAGGATGTTCAAGGTTTAGAATTAATTACAACAGACAGTTAGGTCTGCCTGCTTTGGTAATTAGGAACATTCCTTATGAAATACCAAAGTTAAAAGATTTGTCACTTCCTGATATTTTGAGTTCAATAGTGAAACAGCCAAATGGTATTGTACTTGTTACTGGTCCGACCGGTTCCGGTAAATCAACGACGATTGCATCATTAGTTAATGAAATTAATGAAACAGAGGCAAAACACATTGTAACAATTGAAGATCCTATTGAGTATGTTTTTGATAGTGCGAAAAGTATTGTTTCACAAAGACAAGTTGAAGTTGATACAAAAACTTTTGCCGACGGTATTAAGTATTCTTTAAGACAAGATCCGGATGTAATATTTATTGGTGAAATTCGTGATAGAGAAACAATGTCAGCCGCATTAAAAGCTGCAGAAACAGGACACTTAGTATTATCAACACTTCATACAAATGATGCTGTTCAGACTATTAACAGAGTTGTAAACATGTTTGATGAAGCTAATAGAGCAATTGTACGTAAGCAATTAGCAGAAACATTACGTGCTACAATTGCGCAAAAATTAGTATATTCAGAGAAATTAAATAAAAGATTTCCTGCTTGTGAAGTTATGGTTGTAACTTCTACTATCAAAGATTATTTAACAAAAGATAACACAGAAGCAATATATGATATATTGAGGGATAGTAATATAGACGATATGATTACGATGAATGCATCTTTAGCTAAATTGGTTGAATCAGAGTTAATCACACAAGAAGAAGCATTGCAACATTCAAACGATACTTCTGAACTTGAAAAAATATTTAGGGGCGTATATCAGGGAACCAGAGCGTACTATGAATAATTATGTTACAGAAGCTATAAATTTAAAATCATATAATTTGAATGACGCAGATAAAATTATTGTTATGTATTCAAAAGAAAATGGGCTAATTAAAGGGGTTGCAAAAGGGATAAAAAAAACTAAGAGTAAACTTGGTGCAAGAATGGACTTGCTTGTTGCTAATACTTTGCAACTTTTAAAAGGACGTTCAATGGATACAATTATTCAGGCTCAGACAGTTAACCATTTTAGAAAAACAAGAGAAGATATGGATAAACTAATGCTATCTTCTTATATTTCCGAAGTAGTTATGAATTTTGGCGAAGGTTCGGAAGCTGCCTCTTCTGAAATATACGAACTTTTGTATAAAGCATTAAATAAAATTTCAAATTCAGTAGAAAAAAAAGACATGCTTATTGCAGCAATCAAATTCCAATTAAAAATGCTGTTAATTATGGGATTTTGTGTAGAACTTGATACTTGTTTATGTTGCAGAGAGCAAATTTTAGATGAAGATATGTACTTTTCTTCTACGATGGGCGGAATCATTTGCAAAGAATGTAATGAGCATTTGGGTGTAAAATTAAAAATGCATCACAAAATTAGAGACTTTTTGGCAGCAATGCTTCAGTTTGATTTTGATTATGAAAGTGATTACGACAAAAAAGCTACAGAAAAAGTTTGTCAGGTGTGTTTTGATTTGTTAGATGAATATATTAAAATTCATACAAACAAAAGGCAAAAGTCTGTAAAATTAATAAGAGAGTTGGCTTGCTAAAATGAAAAAAATTAGAATTGCACATTTGTATCCAAAACTATTGAATATTTACGGCGACATTGGCAATGTCTTAACATTAAAAAAAAGGTGCGAATGGCGTAACATACAAGTTGAGTTTGATGAAATTAATGTCGGAGATAGTATTTCAGAACACGATCTTTATTTTATTGGTGGCGGTCAAGATTTACAGCAAATAGAAGTTTCTAAAGAGTTACAGAAACACAAGAAATTTTTAATACAAGAACGTGACAGAATGGCTGTGTTTCTTGGAATCTGCGGTGGTTATCAATTGATGGGACATTATTACCAGCCGCATCAAGGAGAAAAACTTCTTGGAATAAGTCTGATGGATGCATACACTGTTGCCGGAAACAAACGCTTTATTGGAAATGTAACGATTAAAACAGACTTGGTAGAACCGGATACATTGGTTGGCTTTGAAAATCATAGCGGATTAACGTATCTGCAAGGTGATACAAAACCAATTGGTACAACTGTTATTGGAAACGGTAACAATGGCAAAGACCATACAGAAGGCGGAAGGTTTATGAATGTATTCGGAACGTATATGCATGGTTCATTCTTGCCTAAAAATCCGCAATTTGCAGATTATCTGATAGAACTGGCACTTGGTGAAAAGCCGGAACCTTTAGATGATGAGATTGAAAATCAAGCTCACAATGTTTTAATTGGCAAAAAATACTAGTTTTTTATATATTTAAGTTGAACTTGTGTATTCACTCCATCCCCAGGAAATTTAGCTGGAAGCGGCTTGTATGGAGCACCGGTTTGTACTGCATTAAGTACAGATGCATTAGCTTGTTCATTGGTTGATTCAACAATAAACGGCTTAGTGATTTCACCATTCTTTTTAACTCTAAACTGCACAGTGACTTCATAATCTGCATTTGCTTTATACGGAATCCAATTTCTATGTACCGCATTTGGTAAGTATTCAAAATATTGTGTTAAATTTTCTATTGGTTTTTCTTGCTGATTGCTCTGTTTTATCACTGGAGGAATTACGATATCTTCTGCCCATACCGGCATGGCTACTAATAAAAATAAGGCTACAAAAATCTTTTTCATATTTTAAAACTCCTGTATATATTATAACATATTAGTGAGATTAAATTCGGCTAGTTCATTTCTAGCATAAACGTCACCGGTCCATCATTAATAAGCTCAACATCCATCATTGCACCAAAAACTCCTGTTTCGGTTTTTATCCCGTAATTCTGAATTTCTTTGACAAAATCTTCATACAATTTGTTTGCAATATCAGGAGCTGCAGATTTATCAAAGCTTGGACGTGTACCTTTTTTGCAGTCACCACACAATGTAAATTGTGAAACTATAAGCATTTCACCGTGGATATCTAATATAGAACGATTCATTTTGTCATTTTCATCTGGAAAGATTCTCAAACCTGATAATTTTTTCGCCATTTTTTGAACTTGCTCTATTGTATCGCCCTTTTCTATTCCGACAAGAGCTAATATACCTTTATCAATTTTTGAATATAATTTGTTATCAATTGTGACAGAAGCACGCTTTACTCTTTGTATCAATGCTTTCATTGTAAATTTTCTCCGGCTTTTTTCAGTAAATCTAATATAACAGTTAATCTTTTTTCTGCATTATTAAAATATGCATTCATTTTTTCTGACATATTTTCTACTGCTTTTAAATCAAAATTTCTTGTTACTTTCATTAAATAATCAATTTCAATCCTTTCTGCAGCTGTAATATAATCAAATGCTGTATTCTGATAAGAAGTGCTGCTTTCTAAAAATGCAGCGGTAACTTTTTTAAGCTCTTTTAAAACTTCTACAGTAATACTTTTATACCGTTTTAAATTGTTGTTTAAAGCTCTTATTGCAGCTTGACCTTGATAAATAGATTGTTTTGCTTCTATAAGAATATTTTTTTGCTGTAGAAGTTTTGTTTTTAATTGCTCAATATCAACTTTGTAATCAATATTGAAATCACGATTTTCAATAGGCTTGCTGCCGGCTAAAGCTTCTTCCAGCGATATGTTTTCAAATCCGTCAATCTGAGCTCCTACAAGAGAAGTGTTAATATATTCAATGCCTTTAAATTTTTGCGTAAATTTGCTAAGCGGCTCAATAAAGGCTGCGTAAACTGATTCGGTAGGAATCATATCCCCTTTAATACCTCTAACATAATACAAAGACTTGTTTAAGTTTTCGAGTCTTTGTTTTGCAGTTTTTATTCGTGTTTCCTCTTTTACAGAATTACTAAGTGACGCAACGAAATTATCAAAGTCTTTAGCTGTAATTTCCCATTTTTGTTCTGCTTCATTATAACTGCACTGCAAATCCTTATAAGCAGAGTCTTTGCTATAGCATTGACCTTCTACATATGCCAAATCTTGTCCAACCAAAATGATTTTAGAACAGCCCAGAATTCTTGCGACATTTAATGCTGTGTAAGAAACAGTACCTTTCGAAAAATATTCATTAGTACTTTCATTGATTAAATCGCTCCAAAAATAATTTACAGGTAAATTATTTGAAATATGAGAAAATATTTGTTTAAATTCAAAATTTCTAAATTTTGGATTAGAATATGGTTCCGTAACAAAGTTGATTTTTGATAAATCCAATCCTGAAACTTGTTTTGACGTATCAAACGCTTCTATCATACATAAAAAATCAGGTGTTATATTGTGCTGTGCTAAAGCTTTCATCGCAGTTCCTACAACAATAAGTACAATGCTCTCACGATACTTTTTTATAGTGTCTATATTTCTATCTAATGTTGGTCCGGCTGACACGACAACTGCAGTTTTATCGCTATAAAAATCTTTAATCTTAGTTAGAGGAATTTCATCAACAAGGCTTGGGATGTTCTTAATAATATTTTTTATTAATGGATAAAAACGTTCTTGAGTGTATTTCAAATCCAAATTGAATCTACCAACCAGAGTTTGCAATGTTTTTACTAATTTTGTGAACTCATCTTTGTTTAAATCTCTGTAAGTCTGAGTTGTTAAAAGTAGTGGTGTATTCTTTGTGTTAGAATTCTGGTGTAAGTATTCACTAGCTTTTTCAAGATTATCAGCTATATAAACATTCTTTTTTAATATGTCGTTCGAAAAATCAACAAGTGTAAAAGCAATTTTCAAAATATTCAAATCCGGCTCAATAAGAATAATGTTGCCGAGTGATTTTGCAGAAGTATATTGAAATAAATATCCCAGTCCCAAGCCATAAATCATATGAATTGCAACCGGTGAATTTTCACATTGCGCAAAAATTTCTTTTGCTTCACCCAATGGATTCTGTGGATTATGCAAATGAACTCCCTTGTAAAGCAAGTTGTAGAAATTATTTTCTTTTACTAGCTGAGGAATGTCTGTTACAACATAATTTGCAAGCTTAGTTGCAAGTTCATTGTCTTTAGTTGCTAACGCATTTATATTCTTTTCAAAAATGTTGTTCATAAAACTCCCCCTGTGAAAGATTTTTTCTCTTTGGTAAGGTTTAGATACTGTGTCCGTAAGAAATATTCTATAAAGGTTGAAACCCACTCACATCTGCAACGCTCAGTGCTGCTTCGCTAACAGCTGTGACTTCCCTAATTATGGAGGGTTTAACTTTTCTTTGCCATTTACCCCTACCCCTGCTTGCCTCTAAGTTGACCGCAGGCTGCATCGATATCAGCACCACGTTCAAGTCTTACTGTAACTTTTTTGCCGGAATGTTCAAGCAGGTACTTAAACTTCATAATGTCGTTATTAGAAGGTTTTTTGTAATCGTTTTCGATTACTGAATTGTATGGAATAAGATTTATGTTGCATTTTATTCCTCTAAGTAACACCGCAAGTTCCTTTGCAACTTCCGGAGTATCATTAAACCCGTGGATTAAAATGTATTCAACGGTTATTCTTCTACCTGTTTTTTCAACATAACTTATTAACGCATTTTTTAATTCGTCAATCGGATACTTATTCTCTATTGGCATTAATTCCGCTCTTAGCTTATGATTAGGAGCATGGAGTGAAATTGCCAAAGTGGATTGTAAATTCATTTCGGCAAGACGCTTGATTCCGGGGATAATTCCACTTGTTGAAATAGTTATTCTTCTGGCACCGATTTGAAAATCATTATTAAATATCTCAAGCGCTCTTAATACATTATTTAGATTTAATAATGGTTCGCCTTGTCCCATAAATACAACGTTTGTAACTTTTAATCCTGTATCACGCTGAATAGAAAGCACTTGTTCTATAATTTCTTGATAAGTCAGATTGCGTTTGAAACCGCCTTTGCCTGTTGCACAGAAAGAACAATTCACAGCACATCCAACTTGCGAACTAACACATGCAGTAAGATTTGCTCTGTTATCAAATCGCATAAGCACTGTTTCTACACATTCTCCATCCGGATATTCAATTAAGTACTTCAAGGTTCCGTCAGAACTTACTTGCTTAACTTTGATTTTTGATTCTGTAACAGATGCAACTTGCTTTAATTGTTCACGAAAATCCTTAGAAAGATTTGTCATTTCGTCAATGCAAGATACAGATTTAGCGTAAATCCAGTTGTGAATTTGTTTTGCTCGAAATTTTGTAGCACCCATTTTTGCCATCAAATCTTCTAGTTCGCTTAATGTCATTCCTGCTAAAATCATTATTGTAACTTATCCTTATAAAAATCTATAATATCTACTTTCGCCTTAAGAAGCATTGCTTGGTGCGCAATTTCATTTTTCCATTCATTGAAAGAACATCTTGAAGGCAAAAGTTTTAACGGGTTATGCGGAAAATCTTTGCAAATATCCGGTCTGTTTTCATAGTCTGAACATAAATTATCCTTAAGTTTTGGACAGTAATAATAGTAAATTTTATCCTCAACCAATTCATTTAAAAGTTTAAAGTATTCCGGATTAACTTTTCTGGCATCTTCTTCCGATTCATATGGAACAAATACAGAAACGAAATCCGCAGAAAACTTATCTCCACGCATAGCTCTTTGTTTAAGTTGATTATAAGAGTATTCGCTGGTTGCAAGTCTACAGCAATCTCCGCATAAGTTGCAAGAATACTCGCATTTTTTATCCATAATAGCTTTGTACGTTGCTTTTAGCTTTTGCCTATAATCACCTGCTAGGAATGTTATAATTTTCATTTGCCATTCTCTGTATTCACAATTCATAGGGAATGGTGTGAAAATGTCTTTCTTTTCTATTTTACAATCTTTTTTTTGAGAACAAGTTGTACAAGGATTCTCCGGCTTGAATTTATTAACTTCACGTCTAATGCTTTCTGCCGCTTCTACAAAAATCTGTTCATAATTGTTTTTTAAATTGTCATACTGAGAACCTAAAGAATTATCCTTCTGCTCAGACTTTTTCTGCTGAATATCGCTGAAAAGATTTTCTTGTTCTTTTGACTGCTCGTTAGAAAAAAAGTTTGTGTTCTGTGATGTAAAAAAGTTATCCATAGCATAAATGGTAACATAAATTGCCCTACTCGGCAATGAAAATAATCAATAATAAATTAAAATAAACCATGCAAGCCCTCGCCCCTTATGGGAGGTGCTACGCACGTAGTCAATCTTTTCCCCTCTCCTAGCAGGAGAGGGGACGGGTGAGGTAGTGAACTGTCCCCCAAAAAGTGGACATTTAACTCGCAAGTAAAAAATTTCTATACTCAATCGGAGCCATTTTGTTTTTATTCCATTGTCGTCTTTCATTGTTGTAGTAATACATGTAATCGTCTATTACTTGGATAACTTGTTCAAAAGTTTTTATCCCTTTCAAACATATTTCATCTTTTAAATGTCCAAAGAAAGATTCTATTACAGCATTATCTCTTGGACTAGCAGGTGCTGACATTGATTGAGTTAATCCATGTGTCAATAATAAATCTCTGTAATCCTTGCTTGTAAATTGACTACCTCTGTCTGAATGGATTATTGTTGAATAATTATTTTCTTTAATCATTTCTAAACCGGCTTTTATTGTTCCTAATGCCAATTCTTTTGTCATTGTTTGGCTTAAAGCATATGAAATAACTTCTGTTGTTTTTACATCTAACAGTACACACAAATATGCAAATCTATTATTGTATTTTAAATAAGTTATATCTATTCCTAATGCATTGAAAGGAAGTTTGTTTTTAAATTCTCTTTGTAATAAATTTTCACAATAAAATTTTTCTGTAGTATCTTTAATTCTTTGTTTGTAAGGATTTTGTTTTCTTGTTTTTGTTCTTAAATTTAATTCTTTCATAATTCTAGATATTTTCTTTCTATTCATTATTTTTCCATGAACATCTTCTAAATCCATTTTTATTCTTCTAATTCCTCTTATGCCTTTTCCTTTAAAGAATAAATCTTTTACAAGTGTGTAATCTAAAATTTCTTCAAAAGAGATTCTATGTTTATTCTTTTGCCATTTGTAATATCCACTTTTGGAAACATTTGCTATTTTACACATTTTTGTAATCGGATATTTTTTTATGGAACAAATAATTTCATATTTACAAAATGGTTTTAATCTCTGTAGCTGCTGCACAGAGCACTTAGCTTTTTTAGAAATTCATTTTCAGCCTCCAAATATTCATTTCTTTCAAGTAATTTTTGATAAGCAGATTTCTTTTGTTTACATTTCTTTTTGGGGTAATGTATATTTATTTTTTCACGATTAGCAGCCCTCCATTTAGAAATAATTTTAGAGGCATAATCATATTGTCTTGAAATAATAGAAGTATCTATTTCTGCTTCTTGAAATATTTGATTTGCAGATTTTCCGCTTTCATACTCAATTACAGCTTTTTCTTTAAATTCTTTTGTATACAAGACTTGATTTGACAGAACTGCCTGTATATTTGGATTTTGTTCTAATAGTTCTTTTTCTTCTTTTGTAAATTTTTCCATTTTCTGTACCCTTTCTTTTTTTATACCACACTCGCTACTTTTGTGTGTCCACTTTTTAGGGTACAGTTCAACGCTTCCGGCTTAGAAGAACGCACAGAAGATTATACAACTATTCCTAAAGGTGGTTTAGTTCTAACAATGGGCGTAGATACACAAGACGACCGTTTAGAGTGCGAAATAAAAGCGTGGGGCAAAGGCGAAGAATCATGGACAGTAGATTATTTAAAAATCTACGGCGACCCCGACCAAGCAGAAGTTTGGCAACAATTAGACGACATTTTAGCAAAAGACTTTTTACATGAGAGCGGCGCAAGATTAAGCATAAGCGCTACTTGTATTGATTCCGGCGGTCATAAAACGCAAGCCGTATATGACTATGGCAGAAAGAAATACAACCAAAAAGTATATATTGTAAAAGGTGTTGGGGGTGAAAATATCCCGATTGTTGGCGCACAAAGCAAGGTTAAATGTGGAAAATCGCATAAAACCGTTAGATTATTCCCGGTTGGTGTAGACCAAGCCAAAAGCACCGTTTACGGCCGATTGAAAATATCGGAATTTGGAAACGGCTATATGCACTTCCGTAAAGGTGTTTGCGATAAAGCCTATTTTGATAGTTTAACCGCTGAAAAATTGGTTACTAAATTTTCTAAAGGCTTCCCAAAACGGGTGTGGGTCAAGATACGA
>URPS01000006.1 GCA_900549855.1 uncultured bacterium
GTGACATCTCTCCCGCTCAATGGATGTTGCGGGCGAGAATTAAGTTTTAGAAAAGAGTCTATACCTCCCCCTATAAAGGGAGGGAATGTGCGCCTCGATAGTTTGCTTTGTAACCTTCGCCCCTTGTGGGAGAGCGATGCGTGAAATGCACTAGCCAATTGCAATTCCAAAGTGCCGTCTTTGCGAGAAAATCTGTGATTTTCGTGGCAATCCAGACTTTTTACTTTAGTTTATTTAGGTATTTTTTTTAACTTTTCAACAACTTTTTTGGCTCTGATTTTTTCAACTTCTTCCAATACCTTATTAACCGGCACTTCCCATTCTCCAGATGTTGGGCATTGGAACGGTTTAATGCTTTTATACCAAGCAATGTCGTTGCCTTCTGTTTTAAACCATCTCCATTCAACAATTCTGTTAAACAAACCAAATGTTTTAATACCAAGAGCGCCAGCAAGGTTCATTACACCGTTATCGGTTGTTACCATAAAGTCCATACAATTCATCGCACAAGCCGTATCTTCCCAGTTTTTGAATGTACGTCCCAATCTAATCAATTGCGCTTCTGGCGGAACCATATCCATTTGTCGTGTTAAGTCATCAACTTGGAAACTGTAAACTTCAACATCCGGCAATTGCATCAATGGATACAAGAATCTTAGCGGAATATCACGGTCTGTTTCTTTAGATGCCAAAGTACCTTCATACGCAATACCGATTTTAATCTTATCGTTATCGTTAATAAATTCTTTTTTATATGCATTAATCTTTGATTTTGGAACTTTCAAATATCCGCCCGCTTTTGGAATTGTGCTTGGTTTTGTTTCACAAACGATTGGCAAATCCATCATTGGGATATAATAATCAAAATTTATACTAGGTATTTGTTCTTCTGTATAAATATTTACACCTAATTTTGAGTCCTCAAACAAGCTTATAAGAGGACGTTGAACAACAAGTGAAACTTCTTTACACATAGATTTCAACTCATCCAAGAACCTTACAAACATAATTGAGTCACCGAAACCTTGTTCAAAATGCACAAGAATTCTCTTATCTTTGATATCAACTTTCAAATTCCATTTCTTTTTCTTTGTAGTAAGAAGTTGAGGGAACGCAACATTTTTCAAATCTTCTTTTTGGAATCTGTGTTGTAAAAATTTGAAACCTTCTGAAAAACGTTGATGTCTTACTAAATATGCACCGTATGCGTGTAAATCAGAGTGAGTTGGGTTCAAGTACATAAGTTTTGAATAGAATTCATCGGCTTTTTGTACTTCATCAAACTTACCGTAAACATAAGCAAGGTTCTTAACAACAATTCTATTGTTAGGTGCAAGTTCATACGCTCTTGTAAGATATTCAATTTGCTTGTCTTTAAATTTGTCTTGATAACATGTTGAATACAAGTGACCAAGCATATTATAGATTGAGAAATTATTTTGATTCTTTTCAAGTGCTTTTTCGTAGTACTCAATCGCTTTTCTATTATCCTTGATATCTGTGTAAGTTAAATCTGCAAGATATACATAAACGTCTTCTTTATCAGGAGAAATTTCCTCAAATCTTTTAAGGAACTTAATCGCTAAATCGGCATTACCGATAGATTTCATACAAAGTCCGATATTTTTGTAAATATTAATCGGAAATCCTGAATATCGCATAATATCACGATACTGTTCTATCGCTTCAATGTATTTTTTATCCAAGCTCAATTTTTGTGCATAACTTACAGCTTGATTAATATATTGGTTAATAACGCCATTTCTTTCTGCTTCATCAAGGATTTCCGGAATTGCTTCCCTAAAAATTTGCAATCCTCTTTCATAATTATTATTTTTGCAATAGTATTCTGCCATTGCAACATCCATTGAACTAATCAAATCTTTTGAATTATCAACCGGAATTTCTTTTCTTACAACAAGACGTTTCGAAACTTGCATAAAACCCTCTATTTACTATTCTTCTAACTAATAGAATAATATCATATTTTTTCTTGTTTTAGAAACTTTTTGCCTAAAAATGGGTTATTTGGTTTAGTTTAGAGCTAATATTATTGCAACTACAGAAATCAAAGAGTAAAAAATCGCAATTTTACGTGCTTGGTAAATCTCCGGTTCACAGTCTGCCTCTTTTTCAGAAGTACATTCTTTCATTGATTTATATAAATTCATAGCAGCCGGTATTGTTGCCCAAACTGCAAGAATTTGCCAATCCAAAATATCAAAAAGACACAAAAGAATTGGTGAAATATAAGTTGCTACAATCAGCCATTTCAATATAACCAAAGAATCTAGCTGCGAATCAAAAGAATTGGCAATCGTGATATGATTTTCACTTAAATCATTATCATAGTTTTTAATAGAACGCACATATAAAACTGTTGCAGACAAAAATAAGTAAGGAAGTGATAATAAAATAGCGTCAGTATTAAAAGTTTTTGTCATTACTAAATATGTACTACAGAATAAAAGCGGTCCATAGGATAATGATGGCAATAATTCTGAATACCTGATTTTAGAGCTGAAAATAGTCAACAATGATAAAATAAATCCGATTAACGCAATATTTAATATAACTTTGCCGCACTTAAGATAGAAAAATACACCAATTGCCAGTGCAACAAAAATATGAACAAATGCCATCCACAATAAATCGCCGGACTTAACAAAACCTGACACAAGAAACCTATGCTTATTATCTTTTATTCTCAGATATTCTTCTCTATCAAATTCATCTTTTTGGGTTAAATCCTTGTAGTCGAAATAATTGCTTAAAATATTTATAGCTAAATGCATAGCAGAAACACAGATTAATCCTAATATTCCATACCAAATGTGCCCTGCAACAAGAGCCGAATACGTAAAAATCACCATCCAACAAACAAATGTTACCGGAAGTGACAAAATTCTGGAATATTCTAAAATCGTTGTAACTTTATTTAGCATAAAGTTATTTTAGCACGTGATGCAGCTTAAAACAATCCGACAAAGAATTTATCCTACCAATCCGCCGAATGCCATAACATCTTCATACGCAGCACCGGCCTCCAGCATTTCTTCTGCAGTAAAACCAAAAAGAGTAATCGTATCTATTACTTGGTCTTTATTCTCAATATTTTTTATAACAGAATTCAGAGCAGATTCCCTTGTCATATATTGGAATCTGTCATTAATGCCTTGTTTAAAACTTCTGCGCTTGGCTTTACCCATACTAATGGTTCTCCTTGTTTAGAGCTAATAAAGCTGCACCAATCATGCCGGAATAATTTCCTGCCGTTGCAATTCTTACAGAAGTTGGAGATGTTACGATATCACCATTCACATAATCTTCAATTTTCTTAGCATCAACAAACTGCGCCATAGAACCTGATAGAACAAAACAATCCGGATCAAAGATATTCGCAAGTCCTGCGATACCTATCATAATATCGTTTTGCCAACGTTCAAATATTTCAATCATTTTTTTATCACCGGATTTAACTCCATCAATGACATCATATGTTGTAACGTTTGAATCGTTTAATGCTTCTTCTGCATCAACTTTTAATGCAGTACCTGAAGCGTAAGCTTCAAAACAATCCCAGCTTCCACAAGTACATTTTCTGCGCTTATCAGGATACATCTTGAAATGCATTTCTCCGGCAGAACCTGACTTACCTTTCAAAATCTTATCATCAATAATTATTCCGCCGCCAACACCGGTGCCAAGAGTAAGCATTACAGATACACGACTTCCTTTGGATGCTCCTATTTTATATTCAGCCCAAGCTGCACAATTTGCATCATTCTCTAAAAACACATTTTTTTTGCTCAAGCTCTGAAAATCAATAGTAGGATAACCCGCTACCAAATTTCCGGTAGAACCTAATACAGCAGTGTTTTCCAAATTCACTCCACCGGCAGTTGATATAGCAATCGCATCCACAGAATCTTCAAATTTTTGGATTTGTTCTTTTAGAACGCTAACAATACCTTCTATCGTTTTTGGAGTATGGAACTTATCTATTTCAGCCATTATATTGCCGTTTTCGTCAATAATTGTGCTATAAATTTTTGTTCCGCCAATATCAAATGCTAATGCTTTTTTCATGAAATATCCTTTTTATTTTTAGGCTCTTATTTACCATCTACAAATCTTTTTGTAATCAATTGCGGTCTAGTGATGGCAGAACCGATTACAACACAGTGTGCACCCAATTCAAATGCTTTTTTAACATCATCAGGTTCCCAAATTCTGCCTTCTAAAATTACAGGCTTGTTCACTGTTTTTACAAGTTCACTCAAAAGTTCATAATCAGGACCTTCTGTTGGTTCACCAGATTCTAATGTATAACCTGCAAGTGTTGTAGAAATTATATCAGCACCTAGTTGGGCGCAGTTTATACCTTCTTCCAATGTAGAAATATCTGCCATTGCTAATCTTTTTGCATTATGAATTGTTGAAATAATTTCTTCTAATCTACAACCGTCGTGCGGACGAGAAGTTCCATCAAATGCAATAATATCCGCTCCGGCATCAATAAGTTCGTTAACTTCCTTAAGCCCAGGGGTGATATATACAATCTCTTTCCAATTTGAAGGCAAACCGCTTGGCTTGGTTAAACCAATTACAGGTACATTAAGTTTTCTGGCATTTTTCACATCTCTTGCACCTGCAACTCTAAGAGCTCCGGCTCCGCCATTAACAACAGATTGCATCATTGCAAACATACAATCTTCTTTATACAAAGGTTCATCAGGCATGGCCTGAGAAGATACCACAATTTTCCCTTTTAAATATTCCAAAATTTCCATACAAAAATTTTACCAAAAATAAGCTGTATCGTAAAGAAAAAACTATTGATAAAATCAAAAACCAAGTTTATAATTAAAGTATTACTACCTGATAGTAATACACCTTCTCTTATGGGGGAGGGAGCAGACGTTGGAGAGGCTGTGCCGAACCTTACGAATGTGGGTAGGGACTACAATTAATTTTGTGGAGATTGTATGAAAAAGAATGCGATTTATTTATGTGTGGCTGCAGTTATAGTTGTTGCAGTATGCGGGATTTCTGTTGTATCAAACAAGGATAAGAACAAAGCAGTTACTCTTCCTGCAAAAGAAGAACGACCGGTTGACAATACAGTCGTGAAAGAAACTCCAAAACCTGTTACGCATAAGCCAACACAGACTAAAAAAGTTGAGAAAACAGAAGAAGTTAAAAAGGCAAAGATGTATGATGAAAACAACATTTTACCATTATCAGCTGTTGCAGAAATCTCCACGCTAACTGATTCTATGAAAGAAAGTGTAAATTCTCTTATAGAAAACTCCAATTTGTATTACTTAAAGAAACACAAAGACAAAGTATTTATGATTGTCGGCAATTCCGGCGATGAAAAGTATCAACGCCACGATATAGAATTTGTAGAAATCAACCATTCCGGTCACAAAAAAGTTACTAAGTTTGGCAACATAGAAGAACATGCCGGAGATAATGATGAATGGACTTTTGATGAAACATCTAATTTACCGCAAAAACATATTAAATATAATTCTAAAGGCGATATTGAGTACACAGAGATTTGGAATTATTCTCCTGACGAACAAATTAAATATGAAATGAAAGATGGGAATGGTAAAGTTCTATCTATCAAAAAGGAAACTCCTGATGGCGATACAAATGTCAGAGTTGAACATTTAATTTATGATGAAGATGGCAATACAAAACTAAATATTTCAGCTAATTATGAAGGTCCTGACATTACCAGATTCACATACTTCAATGCAGATAAACCTCATGACGGTACAACCCTAATGAGCACATATGAAGACGGTGTTAAGACTAAAGAAGTCGTATATTCTTCTAACTACAAAGTTCAAAACACATATGAAGCTGAGTACAAAGATGGAGAGCGTGTTAATATCAGAATTCTTGACGATAAAAATAATGTGGTAGAAGATATTACAGCTGAATAGGATATTTAAAATTATTGGTGGGTACGCAATTCTTTATCATCGTTAAATTGCAGCGATTTATCGCAAGCTTTACCCACTCTACAAAATTCTCAATACCCTTAAAAAAAGTACAACGGTTCTGATTCAACTTTTTTAGGGCGTGTAAATTTTTGCATAATTATATTTGCAGCACCGACCGCCAAACCTGTCCCGACAGCATGACCAACGTACGTCATAAGAGCTTTAGCGTACAATTTTTTCATATTATTTATCAGCGGTTTTGCAAGTCCGGTTTTCTTTGCAAGTTGAACTCCCTTATAACTTGCCATACCTTCCTCAAAAACAGTCGGTAACATACAAGCAAAAGCCAATTTACCACTGTTATCTTTTATATAATCAAATCCATCACGTTGGGCATCTTTTGGTTTTGAACTGGAAAACATTGCAATTGTACCCAGCCAACCGGCTGCAATTCTCCCCGGCCAGCGAAGTTTACTCAAAAGTTTTCCGGCTTTTCCTGTGATATCATTCATTGCGTGTCCGAGTTCGTGAAACCCTGCAATAGAAATTTTATCCGTATTAATTTTTACAACCTTTGCTTTCTTAAAAAATGCAGCGTTTGTACCCATTAGATAATCAAAATCGTTTGGCGAAACGGCTTTTTCAAGTTCCATTTGACGAATAGATACACCCTTCTTGTCCAATCCTGAGAGTTTAAGCGAGTTCAAAAACGCATCTTTGTACAAATGATTCTGCAACGGCTCTCTCATAAGCTGTCGCTCAAAAGGCTTTCCACACATAGGCAAAACAGTACCCATAATGCCGGATGAAACAGCACCCGCCATTATGTAACCTTTATACCAATCGCCGCCAGAGCGAGGAACATATTGGTTGCCATCATAATAGTATGAATTTGCCATTTGTTTACACAACCTTTAGAACTACACTTATCTATAATAAAACAAGCATAGAGAAAAAATTGCTTAATTATTAATTTTTATAAACTATCTGCCGATTTCTGTAGCTTTTGATGCCATTGAACGTGAAATATTAATCAAAGCAAGGTTGGCTTCATAAGCTCTTTGTGCCATAATAGCATCTGCCATATCAACCATCGCATTAACGTTTGAAGCTCTTATGTATCCGTTAGCATCAGCGTCAGGATGTCCGGGAGAATAAATTCTTTCTCCGACGGTAGGGTCTTCTACACATCCGTTAAACACAACTCCGCCTTGTAAATATGGAAGAGTTCCCACGCCGAACACATCATTTTTCATTGTATTCATCAAACCGTGGAATGAAATATCTTCTGAGGCATTCAATACAGGAATTCTTCTAACATAATTCGGTGTATCAACGTTCGCAATGTTCTTTGCGTGAATATCCAATCTCAAACCATGCGCTTTTAATGCGTTTGAGCCAATATTCATTGATTCCATTATACTCATTTTATGCCTGCTTTCTAGTTAATAATTATATCTACTTACCAACATTAATTACAGTTTTCATTTCTGTAATAATATTAGACATTCTTCTTGTTGCCATTGTATAAAGCAAAGAGTTTTTCTGGACTTCTGCCAACTCTTCAGCAATATCAATTTCTTGTTTCCTTCTATCTTCCAAAACTCCGGAAGGTCCAAGCTCTGTAGAAAGTTTTGTTTCTAAAGGACTATTCATTGAGCCTAAATACATAGAAAAATCAATATCACGTCTTACGTACCCCGGAGTATCTACGTTAGCAATGTTTGAACCCAAAGCCCTTTGTCTTTGTGATATCAAATCAAGCATTAAGCCTGTTTTTCCCATTGAATCTAAACTTGTAAATGTCATATCAATCTACCTACTCTCTAATGTTAATAGCCTTGTTGTACATATCATCCGCAACTTTCATAAGGTTCATACTGGCAATCATTGAAGTATTCAATCTCATTAAATCATTGATTTCATCATAAATATTGGTATTAGAAACTTCCGTTGCGTACTGTTTGATATTTTGAGTATCCTTGATAATCTTTGGCGCTCCTGATTCGTCATTATAAACCATCTTATTATTATGACCTTGTTCCAAAGCTTCCGGACAATCAAATTGAACTATAGGAATAGTACCAATTTTTTCCGGCAAAGAACCTGCATTATCATAATTTATTACGTCACCATTCGGTTTAATTTCGAATTTATAAGAGTTTGCAGGTATTTTTATTCCGTCACCGACCATCCAGTCATCGACTGTCATCAAATAACCGTTTTCGCCTCTTTTGAATGCGCCATCACGTGTATACTGAATCTCACCATCTGCAGATACAACAGGAATATATCCCTCGCCTTGAATAGCTACATCATAAGGATTCTTGCTTATTCTTACAGAACCTTGGAGAGCATTTGTTCTAATTGCACCATCTATAGACCCATCTTCTCTCAGAATTTGTTCAAAGCGTGAAGTCTTATATGCTGCGGTATTGTAGTTTGCAAGGTTATTTGCAACATAACCTAATTTCTCAAACTGCATTGTAGCATTATTTATACTTTTTCTTACTACTGCTTGCATATTATACATAATTCAAAACCTCCTAGCTTGAAGAGCCTAATTGGCTTATTACTTTTTGCAAATTTGAACTTTCAAGCAGAAAAATCTGTCTGTTAGCTTCAAAATTTCTTACAACGGGTTTCACAGCTAAAAATTCATTTTGCAATGTTACGTTAGAATACTCGTTGTAACCTTGTTTTACATCAGGGTTTAAAACCGCCATACCGTTTGCATCAACAATTCCTAAATATCCTGCTTCTACAAGTTGATTAGAGCCTTTTGCATAAACACTGACTTTTCCTTTGGTGTTTACAACAACCTGAGATTCATCATCCGGAACTACAGGAAGTTTAATTGGCATGCCGGCATCTGACAACACAGGGCAATCTTCTAAGTTTAGCAAATTGCCATATCTATCTAGTTTAAAACGTCCGTCACGTGTTAGCTTAACACCTTCCGGAGTTTGAACTTGAAAATAGCCCTTGTTTGCCATAGAAATATCCAATGGATTTTTAGAAACCATAATTCTGCCGACTTGATCATCGACAGTACTTGATAACCCGTGTACACCTATATATTCTGTGAATGAAGATACTATCGGCTCTTTACGCTGATATCCGACTTTATCGAATCCGGCAACATTTTCATTAATCATACCGATTAATTCACTCTGCACATGCATCGCTCTAATTGATGCCTTCATACCTTGTTCACAAAATCTTACACCGCCATTGATTTGCATAGTTATACCTCTTTTGTATCTTAAACGGATGATTAATATAAATACTTGAGTTTATTTTTATAAAATCATTCATTTAATGTAGACGGTATATATTTAAGGATGATATTTAAAAAGTCAAAATTGAATTCTCATATAAAATTTTAAACCGCAAAGTCACTATAGTCAGCAATCATCAATATTTCGTTAAAAAGATTCTTGTTGCGATTAATTAAATACATTGCAATAACCGTTTATAAATTAACATTTAACTCATATAAAACTCTTAAACCTTCAAGAGTCAGGTATGGATTAACAAAATCAAATTTGCGATTCATGTATTTTGTAATCAAGCCGGAATAACCACCTGTTGCTATAATTGTAGCTTTTTCTCCAAGCTCATCTTCGCATTGTCTAATCAAACCTTCAATAGCGGAAGCAGAACCTCGTATTACACCGGATAAAATTGCATCCGCCGTATTATCCCCTATCGCTTTATCAACAGTATCAGGTTCAATTTTAGGCAACTTAGAAGTACTGTTATTAAGCGCTCTGAATTGAAGATTAAGCCCCGGCATAATTACACCACCAAGAAAATCACCGTTTTTATCAATAATATCAAATGTTGTAGCTGTACCCAAATCAACTATTATCGCAGGTTTTGAATACAATACATAAGCCCCGCAAGCATTTGCAATTCTATCCGCACCGGCTTCTTTCGGATTTTTAAGTTTTAGTTTAATACCCAAATTTAATTTGTTTGTAAGAAGCATTGAATTAATATGAAATACATTGTCTGCTGCGTGTTTCACTACTCGGTTTAATTCATCAACAACAGACGCAATTATGCAGGCATGAATGTTATACTTTTTGAACAGAGTATGCAAAAGTATTTCATATTCTTCTTGTGGAAGTTCTTTATCTGAAGGAAGCCTGAATGTTTCCAAAATACTTTCATTTTCAAAAACTCCGAGTGTAATATTTGTGTTACCGATATCAATTGCAAGAAGCATTATATTTCTCCATAGTTTTTGAGTGCTGAATCAATTATTTCTTTCATTTCTTCACGATAGGTTTTAGGATTAATAATTTCACACTTATCATCATACCTAAGAAGTCTGGAAAGCAAGATTTCTTTACCTTCTCCATGATTAGAAACAGTAATGCTTTTGCCATCAAAAGGTTTAATTAATCTTTCATTTTCACGAAGACTATATCTTTCTGCAAGAGGAGATTTTAGTTCAAACACAACCACTTGTTCGCTGTAATTTTTTACAAATTTATCACTCAAAACTTCAATACCGGAAATTCTTGAGGTATCAACCATTTTTTCACAACTGTTTGTTAGTACATGAAAGAAGTTTTTACCTTTGTTTTCTGTAATATTCAAAGGAATACAATCCCAAATTGTTTTATTTTTAAACATCAATCTGATTTTGCGTTTTTCTTTTATTGCACATTCAAACATCTCTACAGAAATTTGGTAAGTAGCTTTTTCTACACGAGAAATTTTTTTGTTAGAAAATCTATTAATTTTTTCAATAAAACCATCAAAAATCTTGTTATTCTTTTTAGACATTTCTTGTCTTATAATATTTTGCAATCTTTCTAATAAATCAGTATCTTTTACATCCAACTCTATACCAAACGGCATGCTTGCAACAAAATACTTGTTATGAATCTTTGGAATATCAATTCCGCAATATCTGCAAGTGTTGATATATTTGCTGATAACACTATTATTAAAAAGGGGTTCTTTTTCGTTTTCGTTAAGTATAGATACAAGTTCTTGCATTGTATAATTGCCTTGCAGCAAAACTTGTAATGTTTTTAGAACTTGCATAGAGGAAATATTTTTTTTATTTGATAATTTAGACATTATATACTCCTCTCATCTGTTTCAGTTTTTCAATAATATTATGTTTAAAATCTTCCGGTTCCAAAACTGTACACTCAGAACCAAAAGACAAAATTCTCTGCGTGGCAATAAAATCGTTATAATATACACCTTCTACAAGATAGCCTTTATCATTTGTTTCAAGAATATTTTCATTATCTTCAATTCTTGTTATACCAAAATTCTTAAGGAAAAATTTAACTTTTCTCGTCTTAACTTCTATATTTTCATGTCCATTTTCTCGATTAAGAACAGAAACGATACGCTTGATATTTAGAACAATTGACTTATTATTATCAAGGTCAAAACCATACAAATAAATTTTATCATTTTCAAATACAAGCTTTTGCGCAGAAACATTTTTTATAGAATTTTCTTTTGCAGTTGGAGTATGATAAGTAATCTGTAATACCCTGTTCCATCTGCAATCTTCTAACAGCGTTTTTACGATACTTGTATCAAAAGATTTTAGAACTGATAAACCATAAAGAGTTTCACGTGTTTCAGAATCACTTATATGTTCTGCTAATTTATTAAAAAGCTCATGGTATTCAAGAATCAACTCTATGTTCGCACTTTCTTTAATCCATTTGTATGCCTTTTTGATTACATTAAATTCTTCGTCCGTAATTGTAAGCGAAAATGGATGATTCAAAAGAGTATATTTATATCCGGTCTTTATATTCGCTTTAGTAATATCGCACCCCATTATTCTGAGCGTATTCAAGTCAATACGCAAAATATCGTCTGAGTGTTCAGGCTCCATTATATTAAATCCGATAAATTTTTCTCTGATTTCTTCCAAAGTCCTTGGAGCTTCTATTAATAAACCAATAAGCACAATAGCTCTCATTCCTGTTAAAGAAATTTGATTTAGCTCTGTTTTATCCGCCGGCTTAAACATTGTACTCCCCTTCTATAATTGTAAATTTATTCATAAAATTACTGATACGCATACATATTATTTGCATAAATTGACTAAATATTCAATCATATCTTCACAATATCTTCTTTCTGTTGCACTGAACGGAAGAACATCTCCGGATAAAGTTTTTCTAATTTTAGCCAAGACTCCCTGCTGTTTTCCTTTAGGAACGTAGTCCATTTTCGTTACGACAGTTATTATCGGAAGATTATGCGCTTCAACCCACTCACGCATTTGTATATCATTTTTCTGCACATCATGTCTTGCATCAACCAGTTGAATAAGAGTTCTTATTTGTTCTCTATTAAGAAGATATTCTTCCAAATACTTTTGCCATCTTGCTTGCGCTTCTTTTGAAACTTTAGCATACCCATACCCTGGTAAATCCGCAATTGTAAAAATATCAGAAAAATTAAAAAAGTTTATTAATCTTGTTTTTCCGGGGGTGTTAGAAGTTTTTGCAAGTTTTTTATTATTAGCTAACGCATTTATAAAAGAAGATTTACCAACATTAGAACGTCCAAGCATAGGAAATTCCGGTAATTGGAATGGCGGACACTGGGAAAGTTTCTCTGCGCTTACGATAAAATTTGCGTTAAGCTGTTTCATTTTGTTTTTCCTTTTCTAAATTTTCTTTTTGTTTAGCTCGGTGCGTAACGATTGATAAGAGCCTGTACATTTTTTCATTATTAACGACTGTTAACTGAGTTTTGTTATTCAATACACTCACATCAACAGAAGGTTTATTTTCAAACAAATTACCGGTCTGAACACTCACAATTTGGATTAAATTTTCCTTAAGGATGCTCAGGGGTTCTTTTAAAAATGTTTCAAATGTTTTAAAAATATTCATACTTATCAGTTTTCCAAAAGTATTGTATAATAAAAGTTGCGAGTTGAAAAGAGCAGTAAAAATTTTTAATATTTTTCTAAATTTTAGTTATGGAAGAAAAAGAAAAACAATACATAGAAAATTTTATGACTTATTTGAGTGTGGAAAAAAACTTTTCTGAACATACTCTTAGTGCTTACAATTCTGATATCGTAAGCTATATTCTCTGGCTTAACGGAACCAGCTGTGTTAATGCCGATTTTAATAAATTGAGAGAATACTTGCATTTTATACAAAGATTTGATTACAAAAAAACGACCATAGCAAGAAAAGTAGCAGCAATCAGAACTTTTTATAAATTCCTTTTTAGAGAAAGATATATTGACTCCGATCCTGCAGTATCACTCTCTGCTCCTAAGCGTCCAAAATCTTTGCCGAAATTCTTAACACCGGAAGAAGTTGAGCAAATTTTAAACAACGTAAAAATTGATACTCCGTCAGGATTTAGAAATCGAGTTATTCTGGAATTACTTTGGGCAACCGGCATGCGTGTTTCAGAATTAAGTAATTTGAATTTTGGCGACCTTAATATTGATGAAAATGAGATAAGAGTTTTCGGTAAAGGTGCAAAAGAAAGAATTGTTCTTATGTCTGATAGAGCAAAAGGTTATCTTGTTCAGTATATAAAATCAGCAAGAAACTTGCTTGCCCCTGGATATGAAATAGGTGAAGTTACAGACGATAGTCCATTATTTATAAACAATACCGGATATCGTTTACAAAATAAAACAATCAGAAAAGTTATCAACGAAATTGTAGAAAAAATTGAACTGCCTAAAAAAGTCACACCACACGTTTTTCGACATAGTTTTGCAACAAAATTAATAGAAAACGGAGCAGATTTAAGAGTTGTCCAAGAGCTTCTTGGTCATGCCGGAATTTCTAATACACAGATTTATACGCATATTTCTATGAAACATATGAAAGATGTGTATGAAGCAGCACACCCACACCATTAAAACGGAAAATTTTAACAGAAAGCCGCACCTATTGTTTCTTAGCATCTAAATGTTGCTTATTTTTTCCCCCAGATCCAATTCCAAGCGTTTTTAAAGCCGTTTCCGACCCAGCTTGCTGCACTAGCTATCCCTTTACCAACAGCTTTTATGCCACTCCAAACACCTTTTGCAGCCGGAACGATAGCCTTATTCCAAGCCCAAGTTGCCGCTTTACCAATTGCTTTTCCCGCCGGTAATATTGCTTTGTTCCAAGCCCAAGAGGCACCTGCACCAATAGCATCAAATACTTTAGGCAGTGCCGGTACTAATGCCATGCCGGCAGCAAAACCAAGTCCGGTTCCAACACCATAGCTAAAATTGTTACTTCCCATGCCAAAACCAAACGAATTGCCACACATTGGACTAAAACCGTATCCAAAGCACCCAGGAGTGAAATTGCCTATAGAATTGCAACAACCCATAGGGCTCAAACTGTTAGTTGAAAAACTGACAGAATGTCCGTCTGCATTTATAGTTGTATTTGTGATTGTTCCAAATCCGAACATGTTTTATCCTCGCTTATATATAAAAAGTATACAAAGCAGAAATAATTGCCTTTATTTTTACATAACTTTACAATATTGCTTAAAGGCGCAATTTTTATAAGAGAATGTACTTTATATTCATGTAGCAGGTTTAGAAGGTCGAACTATGTCAGTAGGTTTTAATAGTGATATTAATACGTATAATCCACAAACGCAGAAGAATATGATGTGCGTGTCGACTTCTAATGCGCCGGAGTTAATTAACAAGCCGATTGAAAAAGTTCAGAATGTAATTTCCAATACAGTTGATACATTTGTAAAAGAACCGCAGGATGAAGAAAAGAAAAAATCTCACAAAGCTGCAATTACAGCCGGTAGTTCTGTGCTTGTATTAACGGCATTAATTGCATTATTAAATCCACAATTTTCAAGTAAATATGTTAACAAATTGAAAGGCATGGCGCACAAAGCCAGTGCAAATGTGCAAACTAATAAAGATGACGTTGTAAAAAGTAAGTTTTATAAAGCGTCTGAAAAAGTTTTGCAAAGTATTGTAGACTTTTTTCAATTTACTAATACGGTGAATGCTACTAAAGATATCGGTTTCAAATGGCTTTGCCAAAGTGAAAAATTTAATGGTGTTAAAAATGAACGTGCCAAGAAAATATTAAAAAAATGTGATTCCGGCTTCAGAAAAATTATGACTCCGGTGCATAATTCTATATCAAATTGGTTTGATGACTTGAGCAAATCTACTGTTTACAAGCATTATAAGAACACGAGAAAAAAGTTTAACACGCTTGACGTGATGATGGAAACTTATAAGAAAAAATTAAGCCCTGCTGAACAAAAAGCTTTTGAACAGAAACTTGCTGAAATAAAGTCCGCAAGAGGTTATTTTGCTAAAGACAGAGTAGGAGAAAGACTTGCTGTACAAGAGAAATCAATGTCTAATTTAGAAAGAGATTTTAATGATAAACTTATCAATGGGTATTTGAAAAAGTTTGAAGGGATAAAATCAAAAGGTAGTTTTAAAGATAAAATGAACCACAATACCAAACTTATAAAAGATAACATGTCATTCTGGGCAGAAGATATTATGATGCCGACTCGTGATAAGTTAGAGCAAAATGGTGCGAAAATTGTCGATGATTTGATAGGTGATGGGAAAGGTGTTAAAGGAAAATATAACGAGTTAATTGATATACTAGCTCCTCACATAAGTTCAGAAGAGAAATCTATTTTGGAAGATGCTTTGAATAAAGCAGGTAAGAAACTTCGAAAAGCCAATAAAAGTGAATGTGTAGAATACTTTGATAAGAAACGAGATTTGGTTCTTGGCGGTGCCCCGACAGATATTTTAACCGGAATCGGCATGGTAGGTTTGAGTGGTGTTGCAGTAAGTACGGCAGATACAAGACAAGAACGTGTTTCTAGAGCCCTAACGCTTGGCTTTCCGGCTATCGCAGGTATCGGAACATCAATGGCAATGACTGCAATGCTATTTTCCGGTGTTCAAGGTATGATTTACGGTTCATTAGCCAGTGTCGGCTTAAGTAAATTGGGAAGTGAAACTGATAAGCTTTTAAACCCTAAAAAGGATACAGTTTTAGCACAAAATAAACAGCAAAATACACAAGCGGAGGTAAAAAATGCTTAACGTAATTTTTCAACAATTTTTAGAACATTTTTTTTCAATGTTTCGTAATCCGTGTTATTGTCGAGTTGAAAATCCCAGTCTTGAATATTATCAAGATCAACTTCTGTAACATCATTTTCGCCAATCAATTTGCCGCCACGAGTTTCTCTGACTTCTCGTGTTGCGTTTACACGTATTGAAATTGCGCCGGCTTTTTTAAATACTTCATACTCGTGCTTGATTCTTACATCTGTTACAACAATATTACCTTCTTGCGCTATAATTTTTTCTAACCAATAGTCCGGACTCTGTTCTCGTCCCCAATTCCCTAATTCAATCAAACCTTGACGATACTTAGGTTTATTAGCCTCAATTTCTTCATAGGTTAAATTATGTTCTTTTGCGTATTCAAGCTTAATAATATCGCCCATCGCACAGCGTCTGAATTCCGGCATGGCTTCCATAAGAATTTTTGCTGCAGTATCTTTACCGGAATATTGTTTCCCTGAAAAAATGATTATTTTATTTTTCATCTTGTATTCCTTATTGTTTCAGAAAGTCATTAAGTCGCTAAGTCGTTAAGTCATTAAGTTCGTTTAAAAATATTAGAACGTAAGCGATTCTAATGAACTTATTCTCTTATATTTCCTACAGCCATTTTCTGCGCAATCTTGTAATGACATATTTGCGTTGCATATCTTGGATTGCATAGTCGATGTTTTCTTTTAATTTTTCAGAACTTTTACCCTTTTTCATAGCAATCCCGTAAGGTTCTTTGGTGTACCTTTTAGGCAAAAGCTTTACACCTTTATCCTCATAAGCAAATCTGCTTAAAATCGTGTCATCGGAAGTCAGTGCATCAATCTTGCCTGCTTTTAGAGCTTCATATGCCATTCTGTAATTTCTAAATCCTATAATATTAGCGGTCGGAGCAAGACTTAGCATATTTTTTTCCGCAGTTGTACCAAATACAACACCAACATTTTGTCCGGATAAGTCCGCTAGAGATTGGATTTTGCTGTTAGCACGTACCAACAATGCTTGACCGGCAGTATCATATGGAATAGAAAACGTTAAAATATCTTCTCTTTGTTTTGTAATTGTCATCGTTGCAATTACAATGTCAACTTCTCCTGTTGAAACTTTGAGCATTCTATTCGCTGGTGTTACAGGATAAAATTCTACAGCGTTAGGTGACTTTAGCAGGTATTGAGATATATATCTTGCTAAATCAGCATCGTAGCCTTGAACTTGCCATTTTTCGTCAAAAAAACCAAACGGTTTGGAATCAGTATTAATCCCAACTTTAATTTTACCACGCTGCTGGATTGCCTCATAAGTATCTTTGTCTTCGTATTTTTCAGGCGCAAGAACAAAAATATAGAATGCAACCATCATTAGAAATATGATTGTAAGAATTATGCCAAGTTTTTTCATATATTATATGCTCAATTTTGGTTTTCTACCGCAAGATTTGTCTTCATCACAAAAACCTAGTCTTTCACATTTTGGAACAAGATATGATTTCAACCAAGGTTCTGCTTTGACAAGTTCATCACACATCATTTTAACCATTGTTCTGATTTCATATTGTGCTCTTGTGCAAAGTCTTAAATTAGCAAGATGAATCATTTCTCTTAAGTTTAAACTTGCAACAATAGAGGTTGAAGCTGCGTTTGGAAGTACTGCTCTTGCATCTTCTGCGGGGATTCCAGCTTCTGTGAATTCTGTATAAATTTCAGAAATCTTACCCATAAATTCAACAAATTTTGCTTTTAATTCTTCATTCTTTTCAATTGTAGGCGGAATTAAGTAATCAAATTGTCCTTTTTCTTTAACATATCTCTGTGATTTCTGTGAAAAAGACATGTGACGATGTCTTACAAGCTGATGAGTACAAGCTCTTGAAACATTTGAGATTGCAAAAGTTACTTGTATATGCTCTATTACTGAATAGTGACCTGAACCGACAACCCTTTCAATAAGTTTTAACATTTTTTCTTCATCGTCAGCGTTGTTATAAATATTAAACGGCATATCCGCACTATAGCAAGTTCTTGCCGCTGTATATATTGTTTTTAACATGTTGTCAGGCTTTGAAATCAAGTGAACAACAGGCTTGTTATTATTTTCCATATATCTATCCTCTTCACACAAATTTTATCTTATTCTATGATAGCATATTTTTTAATAAATTACACACGAAAGTTTTACAAAATAATTGACAAATTGACTAAAATCGTAAATAATAAAGAAGCAGGGTGGCACTTGCTTAAGGTGCCGTGTAATCCCCGCTATGAATGTAATTTTAATGCTATTACTAGTATGCTCAATGCTAGTGATAGCATTATTAATTTGTCAATCATAGCAACTACCTCCTTTCTTAGTCATTATTCCAATTGTAGATTGTGGCTAAGAAGTTAGTAGCGGTTCTCTACTTTTACCCTGCAAATATATTTTATAATAAATTTTCGTTTTTGTCTATAAATTTGATTTTCTACTATTTCTTAATTTCTTTTGCGCTTTGAATAAAAATACTTTGATGGTTGAATAATAGCCTATTGCTAGAACTAAAGAGGCTGCGACCCAAGCGATTGGACCTGCATAAAATACTCCGAAGTATCCGATTCTTGCAGCCAAATAAATTGCAGCAAAAGCCCTCATTAACAATTCACCAATTGATGCAAGCATAGGTATAACAGCTCTTCCAAGTCCTTGAAGTGCATTTCTGTAAATAAAAATCTGAGCCAAGAAAAAGTAAAATAAAGAACTTCTAAATAAATAAGCGTGCGCTATACTTACTATATTTTCATTTTGATATCCGACAAAAATTCTAACTAAATGCCCGCCCCAAAAGTGCATTATAAAAGCCATTACAACACTTAAACCAATATTTATAAGTGAAGCTCTAGTTACCCCATATCTGATTCTGGAAAAATTTCCTGCACCAAAATTTTGGGCAACAAAAGAGGCTAAAGCGACACCAAATGATATCATTGGAAGCGTAGCAATTTGTTCTATTCTTAAAGCTGCAGTGAATGCTGCAATTACGTTCGCACCAAAAGAATTGCAAACACTCTGAATAATAAGAATGCTAGTACCTAAAATTGCAAATTGAACAGCCATAGGCACTCCTACTTTCAGGTGTTCATACGCAAAATTAAATTCATTTTTCCAATCAAAAATCCAATCGTGCTTTTTTAAATGTAAAATCGGAAAATGCTTTTTAACATACCAAACGCATAAAATTCCCGAAAAAGCTTGCGATAAAACCAGTGCAAAAGCTGACCCTGGAACTCCAAAATGAAATTTTAAAATAAATAACAAAGCTAAAAATATGTTCAAAATAGAAGCTATAATCAAACAATAAAGCGGAGTCATGCTATCTCCGAGCGCTCTAATTACGCTTGCTAAAAGATTGTAGAAATTTGCAACAATCAATCCGACTACAACTATTTGTATATAAAAATAAGCATCACGGTATATTTCAGCCGGAACATTCATCAGATGCAATATCCAATCCATAAATACAGCACAAACTATAGTAAACACAAGTGTAAAACCTGTGCTCAAAATTGTTGACATTGTAACGGAACGCCTAACTCCATCATAGTCTTTTGCCCCAAATCTTTGTCCGGTAATTACGGAAAAACCATTAGTGAGTCCGACTATAATAAACATAATAAGAAAAAATAAAGGTGAAACTGCTCCAACTGCTGCAAGAGCATTCATACCAAGAGTTCTGCCAACAATGATAATGTCAGCAATATTGTAAAATTGCTGGAAAATGTTTCCTATTAACAGAGGAATAGAAAACAGCAGCATTAATTTTAATGGTTCTCCCTTGGTTAAATCATTTATCATTTTGGCTAGCCTCAGGAATATTATACCTGAAAGTTATTCATATTATCAAAAATTTTTGAAATGGCTTCTATCTTCGCAGAATCTACTTTATGTCCACCTAAAGGCAGTGATATAAAGTCTTTCAAAATATTTTGGCGACGAGCAACTTTAGCAAGTTTTCTGGCTCCATCAATTGTTGTTACGCAATCATTTCTTGATTGAATAATGTAAGTAGGAATGGTATTCTTTTTCATTTTGCTCAAGGAATTAAATCTAAAATCTAAGAGCCACTTTAGTGGTTTTAATCTATCTGTGATATTTTTTATACAGTTTGGCATTCCAATACCAAGATTTTTATTTGTTTTAAATTTTTCGCCAATAAAGGATGGCTTAACAATTGGGCAAAGTAAAATTAAGGATTTTATTTCAGGATGTTTAGAAGCAAAATTCGTTGCTAAAGCTCCGCCCAAGCTGTGACCTATAACCGTTATATTTTGTGGTTTTATTCCTTTTGTTTCTGTTAAATAATTGTAAGCGAGTTCAACATCTTTTCTCAATTTGCTTTCAGAAACTTTATTTTCCTTATTTGTTCCATATCCTCGATATTCTACAGCAAAAACTCCTTGATTTTTCAAGAGTAATTCTTCATACATTTTTTGATAATTACTTACATTTTGTGACATTCCGTGTAAAAATAAGACATAATTTTCTGATTTTTCAGGGTTTATATCCCAAGCTGAAATATTTTTTATATTTATTGTTTTAATCTTACCTTCTAGTGCAGGTAAAATATCATCAAATTTAGTCAACGTTTCTATTGCAGATTTATTAAAAAACTTGTCAAGATAATGCGAAGCCGGATTAACTTTGTTAATATAATTTACTCCACCTTTATAAGACATTTGTGAAGTTTGTTGGTAAGTATTTAAATTCTGTATATTCATAATTAAGTCCTATTTATTCTAAACACTGAAAAAAAATTTTTTGCTAACAAAACTTATTTTGTTGACGCATATCAAAAGTAGTGAGATAATTATTTCATGAATTATTATAAAAAAATTACTCCATATTTATTTTTATTACCGGCTGTAGCGGTATTAATTGTGTTCTTTTTTATACCATTTTTTCAGACTTTTGGATTAAGTTTTTTTGATTATTCATCAAGTTTATATCATCCGTCTTTTTGTGCGGTAGATAATTATGTAAAATTATTTAAGGAACCTATTTTTTACAAAGTTATGTTCAATACTTTTATGTATTTAATAATTGCAGTTCCTTTTTTAGTAACATTTCCGTTATTTTTGGCGATTTTAATTAACCAAAAAATCAGAGCTATTACTCTGTATAAAATTTTGCTATACCTTCCTGTTATTGTATCGATTGTCGTTGCAGCAATTGCTTTTAAGTGGTTGTATGCAGGTCAAGGTATTTTAAATTACCTTTTATCATTGTTCCATATTAAACCGATTGGCTGGCTTGTAGATACCAATTGGGCATTATTTTCAGTTGCCGTTGTTACAATTTGGAAAGGTATTGGATATTATATGATGATTTATCTTGCCTCTCTTATGAGTGTTCCGCAAGATTTGTATGAAGCTTGTGACATTGATGGCGCAAATTTTTTAACTAAACATTTAACCGTCACAATTCCTCATATTATGCCAACAATAGCTCTTGTATCTACGATAAGTACTATTTCTGCAATGAAAGTGTTTGCAGAAATTTATGTTATGACAAAAGGCGGACCTTTGAATTCTACTAAAACTATTGTTTATTATATCTACGAAAGAGCTTTTGAAAACCTTGATTTAGGTTATGCGTCTGCTCTGGCAGTCGTTTTGCTTGTTGTTGTTATGATATTTTCACTTATAAATATTCTTTGTTTTGAGAAGAATAAGTACACGGATATATAGGGTTTAAGTTATGAAAATACTTGTAATAACAGATTTGTATCCTGTAGATGAAAGAGAAAAATATACTCCAAGAACGATTTTTGATTTTGTCAAAGGTTGGGAAAAAATAGGACATGAGGTCAATATAATAAAGCCTAATTTTTTATTTAATTCATTTTTAAGAAGAAAGCCTTTTTATAAAAGTGAGAAATATAATCAGGTAGAAAACATCAATTATTTTTTTCCGTTTTGGGGTGAAATTAAAAACAAAGTTAAAACAGATTTGAGTGCAGATTTAGTAATCGCTCATATGCCGAGTGGCGAAATTTTTGCAAATAGACTTGGACTAAAATTTGTAGCAGGAGTCCATATTTCAGATTTAGAAGTTTTAACTAATCCTGTTTATTCTATTTATTTTAAAAAAGAGTTGGAAAAAGCTCATAAAAATGCTTTGAAAATTGCTTGTCGTTCGGAAATGATAAAACATAAGTTTTTAGAATTATTTCCGCAATATGAAGATAAAACTTTTGTCTGCTATTCTGGTATAAAAAATAAGATTGTTAAAAGGGATTGGAAACCAAATGGGCGAGTTAAGGTTTTGACTTGTGCAAATTTAATCAAAAGGAAAAATGTTGACAAAGTGATAACAGAGTGTGAAAATCTTGATGTTGATTTGACAATTATTGGAGATGGTAGAGAGTTAAAGAACTTGAAAAAAATCTCTAATAAGCCTAGATTTTTAGGTTGGTTAAAACACGATGCAGTTTTAGCAGAAATGAGAAAGGCTGATATTTTTGCTCTGCCAAGTGTTAATGAAACATTTGGTATGGTATATCTTGAAGCGATGTCTTGCGGGTGTGTTACTATTTGTTCTCAAAATGATGGCGCAGCAGGGATTATTAAAGATAGCAAGAACGGTTTTTTCTGGCGAAACGGCATTATTAAAGAAATTATAGAATCTCAGAACAATTATTTTATCCTTAATAACACTTTTGAAACAATCCAAAATTACACCCAAGAAAAAGCGTGTAAAAATTATTTGGATAAAATTATGTCTGATTAAAACTATTTTCCAATACAAAAATGTTCAAAAATATTATCAAGAATATTATCAGTGATAAGTTCTCCGGTTAATTCATCAAGCGCAAGTATTGATGATTTTACATCTATCGAAATTAAGTCCTGTAATTCATTGAGTTGTGCAGCTAGCAGTGCTTGTTCCAAAGACATTTTTGCTTTTTTTAAGCATTCTTGCTGACGTGTGTTTGTCACAAAATCTAAGTTTTCCGGTTCAATATCACAAACTTTTGATTTTAGTGTATTTTTTAGTTCAGCTACACCTTCTCCTGTAAGAGCGGAAATATAGAGAACGTCATCTTTTGGGGCAGAAATTAGATCGGCTTTATTTGCAATAACGATATGCTTTTTATCCTTTAAAAGCTCTAGTACTTCTTTATCATCATCATCTAAACCTTTTGAAGCATCATAAATAAACAAAACTAAATCTGCTTCATCAAGCGATTGTTTAGAATACTCTATACCAATCTTTTCTACTTTAGAAACTTCTTCATCCTCTCTTATACCTGCAGTATCAACAAGAGTTACGGGTATTCCTAAATCTAATGTTTCTCGCAAAACATCTCTTGTAGTGCCGGCAATGTCAGTTACGATTGCCCTATCAAGATTTAATAAAGCATTGAATAATGATGATTTACCGACATTTGGCTTTCCTACAATTGCGACAGAAGCGCCTTGACGAAAGATGTTAGAAGTGTTTGCTCCTGATAAAACACCATCAATCTGAGAAATTATTTCAGAGAATTTTTCAATTAAGTAAGAGTATTCAGGCTCTTTTACATCTTCAGGGAAATCAATTCCTGCTGTAATTCTGGACAAGACCTCAAAAATATTGTTTCTAATATCATTGATTTTTTCTTTTAAAACACCTGAAAGGTTTTTCATAGAAACTTTTGCGAAATCAGAAGTTTTGGAGTGAATAATATCAGCTACAGATTCAGCCTGAGATAAATCCATGCGTTTATTCAAAAATGCACGTTTTGTAAATTCGCCTTTTTCCGCAAGTCTTGCACCATTTTTCAATACAAGATTTAAAATATTTTTTACTACTTGAACACCACCATGGCACTGGATTTCTATAACATTTTCTCCTGTATAACTATTAGGAGCAAAGAATGGAAGCACTACGACTTCGTCAATTTTTGCACCATTATCAACAATCCAACCATGCTTAAATTTATGCGGTTCAAAATTTGGATTTGTAAAAATCTTGTCTATAATTTCAAACGCTTTTTCGCCTGAAATTCTTATAATACCGACTCCACCGGCTCCCATTGGAGTGGCTGGAGCTGCAATTGTGTCAAATTCTTCTAAAATATTCATAAACTTATTGTAACCCAAAAATATTAGGCATATAATAAACTTATGAAAATAAGAGATTTAATTACAGCAACAAATGCTAAGGTTTTAAGAATATTTGATGAAGATAGAGATGTCAGAATTTCTACAGACACAAGAACAATAGAAAAAGGGGATTTTTATTTGCCACTAAAAGGAGTGTCTTTTGATGGTGAAAAATTTATAAATCAAGCTATTGAAAAAGGTGCTATTGGAGCTTTTTGTACAACTCCTCAAACGGTAGAAAATCAAGTGACATTATTGCAAGTAGATGATACTTTGAAAGCGTATTTAGAGCTTGCAAATTTTAGACGTGAAAAACTCAATTTTACAGTTGTTGCAATTACTGGAAGTTCCGGAAAAACAACTACAAAAGAGCTTGTGGCATCAGTTTTATCAGAAAAATTTAAGACATTCAAAACTCCGCTTAATCATAATAACGAAATTGGTTTTTGCCAAACTATATTCGAAGCTCCAGATGATACACAAGTTTTGGTGTTAGAAATGGGAATGCGTGGTTTAGGTGAAATTGAACTTTTATCAAAGTATTCCGAACCGGATATAACAATAATTTCTAATGTAGGAACTGCACATATCGGCAGACTCGGTTCAAGAGAAAATATTGCAAAGGCAAAGTGCGAGATTGTTAAATATCAAAGAGGAAATGTTTTTATCGCTCATGATGATGAATTAATTAAAAATACAGTTCAATTTGATGGTGAAAAAATATACTATTCTTTGCGTGATGTAAAAATTTTAGAAAAAAAAGAACATTACTCAAAATTTGAATATCAGAATAATATTTATGAGCTTAATGTTGGCGGAGATTACAACATAGAAAATGCTTTGAGTGCTATTAATGCCGGCATGAAGCTTGGAATGAATGTTGAAGAAATACAAGACGGATTAAAAAGATATGCCCCAATAGAAAAGCGTTGGGAAGCAGTTAATGCAAATGGTTACGAAATTATTAATGACAGCTACAATGCTAATCCGGAATCTATGCGTGCTTTTATTGATACAATTTTTGAATTATACAAAAATTCTGTAATAATTTTGGGCGATATGGGTGAATTGGGCGACGATGAAATTCGCTACCATAAAGAATTGGGTATTTATATCAATTCTCATAAGAATTTAACAGATGATATTATGGTTTTATCAATTGGTAATCTCTCAAAATATATTACAGATGAAGTTAAAAAATGTTACTCAAAACATTTTGAAACAATAGAAGAAGCTGTTGATTTTATTAAAAATAACGTTATAAAACGGCGAAAAATATTCTTAAAAGCTTCAAGAAGCATGAAGTTTGAAAGAATTATTGAGGAGTTGAAAAAATAATAGATAAGCGGATAGACTCCCGAATCTGCCATTTTTAATGCTTCACGCAAATGAACTTAACGACTTAACGACTCCTGACTTAACGACTTTCTTTAAAAATGTCTTACTTCTGGGTTTAATAACGTATTTGCTAACTTGTCAGAACCATAAAATTCTCTTCCGGCAAGCTTTTGGGCGGCTCTTTCATTATCATATTTTACAAATTGGTGTTCAAAAACACAACTACCGTTATTTACATCAACAATCAAATAGCAAGATTTAGGCGCATCATCAGAATTTTTAAAGAATGTTCTTCCAATGCTTCCTGCATTTACTACTGTTTTTTTAGTATTGGTTTGAAAACCGCAAGGAATATGCGTATGTCCACATAAAACAACATCCGCTTCAACATTTTCCAACATTTTTTCTACTTCACTAAGTGGTGTGTCAGGTAAAATATCTTCATTGTTTTTTCTTGGTGAACCATGAACCAGCAAGAATTTAACACCTTCCACCTCTACTTCCAATTGTATTGGTAGGTTTTTCAAAAATTCTTTTTCTAGCGGGTTAATAATTTTTTCATCATTTTTTAAAGCAGCAGCCATAACCGGAGCTTTTTCTTTTAGTGCGTTATACAATTCTTCGGAATAATCTGCAATCATCAAATCTGTATTACCTTGAATCATTGAATATTTTGGATTGTCTTTTCTTTTCATAAAATACTCAACCGCACAATCTGGTTCCGGTCCTGCCATAGCGTAATCTCCAAGGACAAAAATCCTTTCACATTGCTTTTCTCTTATATCTGCCATAACTGCATCAATTGCTTCCATATTGCCGTGTATATCTGAAATTACTGCTATTTTCATTGTTTAAACTCCTGTTACTCTTGAATTTTTTTTAAAATAAGTTAAAATAAGAATACAGGCAAGGGTGGCGTTAACACCCAAGCCCGTTCCCGACTCAGTGGGATTGTGCAATAAGGACTAGTATTATGATTAATACTAGTTCTTTTTCGCTGATTTTAATTAGCATTTTGACCTCCTTTCTATTTTAAAGTCAGCGAATGTTTCTTAAAATCTTTAGCCCGTATTCTATTTTAAAAGTTCTGTGACTGATTTTATCATATTTGAGCAAATATATCAAATTATAAAATTAAATCAAAGTTGCGCATATCTATTATTTTAATTTATGCTATACTATACCTATGATAAATAGAAGAAAATCAAAACAAATTTCAATAGGAAATGTAAAAATTGGCGGAGATGCGCCAATTAGTGTTCAGTCAATGTGTAATACTGATACAAGAGATGTGAAGACTACTCTTGACCAGATTAGCGAACTTGCTTCTGCAGGTTGTGAAATAGTTAGATTAGCGGTCTTAAACAAAGATGCAGCAGCTGCAATAAAGGATATTGTTGCAAAATCTCCGATTCCGCTTGTAGCTGATATCCATTTTGATTACAGATTGGCATTAACTTGTATAGAAAATGGTATCCATGCTCTAAGAATTAACCCTGGAAATATTGGAAAACGTGAACATACAATCAAAGTTGTTGAAGCTGCAAAAGCACACAATGTGCCAATTAGAATTGGTATCAATGCCGGATCTTTAGAAAAAGAATTTGCAGAAATGGAATTGCCGCTTCATGAAAAAATGGTTTTGAGTGCTCTAAGGCACTTAGAAATTTTAGAAGATTTGAATTTTTACAATACTAAAATTTCACTTAAATCTTCTGATGTTATGACAACAATTGAAGCATATAAATCTATTGCAGAAAAGGTAGATTATCCTTTGCATTTAGGCGTTACGGAAGCAGGAACGCTTAAATCCGGATTAATTAAGTCTTCAATCGGATTGGGGACATTGTTGAGCCAAGGTATTGGTGATACAATCAGAGTTTCTTTGACAGAAAATCCGGTAGAAGAAGTTCATGCCGGTTTTGGAATTCTAAAAGCCTTGAATTTGCGCCAAAAAGGTGTTAATTTCATATCTTGCCCAACTTGCGGCAGAACACAAATTGACTTAATCGGTTTAGCAAAACGTGTCGAAGAAAGATTCAAAAATCTTGATTTACCAATAACGATTGCTGTGATGGGCTGTCCTGTGAATGGACCTGGAGAAGCTAGACATGCCGATTTTGGAATTGCGGGGGCTATAAAAGAAGGATACATCTTCAAAAAAGGCGAAATTATTGCAAGAGTTCCGGAAGCCGACTTGATTAATTCATTAGAAAATATTATAATGGAATCATATAGTTCAGTTAAATAAGAATGGGTGTTATGAGAAGAAATTTATTTTTAGTATTAGCTTTATTTTCAGCTTTATGTATTAGCGCAAGAGCGGATGTGACTCCTGCACAATTAACAGATCCTGAGTACATTATCAATGGTGGATATTCAGAAATGGCAGCAGAAGAAGTAATGATTTCAAAGAAACGAGCATTAGGTGAACCTTCTGAACCTTTGTATGAAAAACAGCATAATAAATTTGTTAGATTTCTGAAAGGTTGCTATTCATATTTGGATCCTTCTGTTGACAGTCAAGAGTTTTACCATCACGACATTCAAAATGCTCCTGGATTTAGAGATTTATAATTTTTCAAAAAGGGTGTTCATAGAGCGAATACCCTTTTTTGTTGTATAATTAAGTTATGGAAAAATTTAGATTTTTAACATCAGGAGAAAGTCATGGGAAATGCTTGAATGCCATTATAGAAGGTGTTCCTGCGGGCTTTCGCATAAAAGCTTCTGTTATAAATGAGGATTTGGCACGTCGTCAAGTCGGCTACGGCAGAGGCGGTAGAATGAAGATAGAAAAAGATACTGTTGAAATTAAATCCGGTGTAAGATTCGGTAAATCAACGGGTGCGCCAATTTGTTTAGAAATTAAAAACAAAGATTTTGAAAATTGGCAAGATGTTATGAATACAGAACATCAAGATTATCCAACACAAGAAACACTTAAAAAGATAGAAGAAAAATCTTTTACAACTGTTCGCCCCGGACACGCAGATTATGCAGGCTCTATTAAGTACCATTTTAGTGACTTAAGAAATGTTTTGGAGCGTTCTAGTGCTCGTAAGACCGCTATCGAAGTGGCAGTCGGTTCTGTTGCAAAACAGATTTTAAAAGAATTTGGCATAATGGGATTTTCTCATGTAATTCAAATTGGAAATGTGAAATTGGATTTTTATCCAAAAACTTATACGTTAATAAAAGAAAAAGCTGAGCAATCAGATGTAAGATGTGCTGATGAACTAACTTCCGATAGAATGATAAATGCTATAAATGAAGCGGCGCAAGCCGGTGATACTTTAGGCGGAAAATTTGAAGTTATATTTGGCAATCTGCCAATCGGTTTAGGTTCTTACGTACATTGGGATAGAGCACTTGATGGACGTTTAGCTCAAGCAGTAATGAGTATTCCGGCGGTTAAAGCCGTAGAAGTTGGTGCCGGAGTTGAAGCTGCGTCTTTGCGTGGTTCACAAATGCATGATGAAATTTTTGTAAAAAATAAAGTTGTTTATCGTCAAACAAACAATGCCGGTGGACTCGAAGGTGGTATGACAAATGGTGAAGCGCTTGTGATTAAAGGTACAATGAAAGCTATACCTACTATGAGAAAAGCGCTTGCGACTGTAGATATTAAAGACTTGCAACCTGCAAGTGCGCATTTTGAGCGTTCTGATACCTGTGCAGTACCAGCTTGTGCAGTTGTTGCAGAAGCTAGAGTTGCTATAATATTAGTGGATGAGCTTCTTTCCAAAATTGGTGGCGATAATTTTTTAGAGATGAAGGCTCATTATGAAAAATAACATAATTCTTGTGGGCATGCCGGCTAGCGGAAAAACTACCATTGGTAAACTTCTTGCTGAAAAATTAAAAGATTATATTCTTTTTGATATTGATAGTGTTATAGAAAAAACTAACGGCATGAAGGTTAGTGAAATTTTTGCTAAGTATTCGGAAGATTATTTTCGCAAATTGGAATATGATACAATCAAACTTGTTTGCACCGGAAAGAATAAGATTATTTCCACTGGTGGCGGGTCTTTTGAAAATCCAGACAACAGAGCAACGCTTCTAAAATTTGGTAAAGTGTTCTATTTGAAATCTGACCTTGATGTTTTATATTATAGGTTGTCAGAAGATTCCTCCAGACCGCTTTTACAGAGAGAAAACCCAAAGGAAGTTCTCGAAAACATGCTAAAAAAGCGTGAAGAAAATTATAAAAGGGCACACTATACCGTAGATACAGCCACTATGAATGAAGATGAAATTGTAAGGTTTATTTTGAATGAAACAAATTCTTAATGTAGAAATAAATAAAGACAAAAGTTATCAGATAGAAATTTCTGATAACAGTTTCGATAAACTGAATCGTGACATAAATGCTGCGACAGAAGGTCAAAAAAGACTTATTGTAATTTCTAAAAAAGTTTACGATTTATATTATTCTGCTTTTGATTTTTCAGATGAAGAAATTTTCGTTCTGAAAGATGGTGAAAAAGAAAAGAATTACAAGAATTTTTTGAAAATAATTGAAAAAGCAGCTTCTTTGGGTTTAACAAGAAAAGATGTTATGATTGCAATTGGCGGAGGTGTTGTAGGCGATTTAACGGGTTTTGCAGCGTCTACATATATGCGTGGGATAGAATTTATTCAGGTTCCGACAACTTTATTGTCTGCCGTTGATTCTTCTGTCGGCGGAAAAACAGCGATAGACCTAGCCGAAGCAAAGAACATCATTGGAACATTCTACCAACCAAAAGTTGTCTTTATTAATATTAATTTTCTCAAGACGCTTGATAAAAGACAATTTTTATCTGGATTGGGAGAAGTGTTAAAGTACGCATTTATAGAAGATAATTGTAATTGTTCGACTCCTTTGTATTTATTTGAATTTTTGACATTGGGATGTGAAAAAATATTACAGAAAGAACCGCTCACAATAATAAGAATGATTGAATATTGCCTTAAGCTTAAAATTGCGGTAGTTAATCAGGATGAAAAAGAAGCAGGACTGAGAAAAATCCTTAATTTTGGTCATACTTATGCCCATGCTCTTGAAACAATTACAAAATATAGAAAATATACACATGGCGAAGCTGTTGTGTATGGAATGTTTTTTATAATAAAATGGGCTTACAAAAAAGAATATATTACATATTCTTACTACAGGCTTTCTATGGAATTATTAGAAAAATATGGTTTCTGCGAACTCAAGAAACGATATCCGTCAGAAAAAATTCTTGAAATTATGCAAAAGGATAAAAAAGCTGAAAACGGAAAAATTACTTTTATAATTCCGGAAGATAAAAAGAAGGTTAAAGAAATAAAACTTACACCGCAAGAAGCGTTGTTTATGTTTGATGTTCTGTAATTTTTAGAGGGAAATTTATGGCAAGAGTTGTGGAAATATATGCTGGTGCGTACGCAAGTGGAAAATCTGAAACGGCTTTAAATAGAGCAAGGCAATATGCTCAATTGAATAAACAAATCACTCTTGTTGATTTGGATACGGTAGAACCGGCTTATACGTTACGTCCGATTGCGAATGATTTGCGACAAATGGGTATTGATGTTATAACTCAGCCGGATAACTTTGGACTTGGCGAAGCTGCGAGTTATGTGACTCCGGCTCAAGTGAATTTTTTATCAAATGATGGTGACATAATCGTTGATGTCGGTTATGGCGCAGGCGGTTTGGATATTTTGGATATTGTTAATAACATAGATAAGGAAACAAATTTACAAGCATATCTTGTTGTAAATACCGCTAAATTTGAAACTTCAACCATTGATAATATTATTGAATATGTTGATTTTACACGTGGAAGTGAAAGGAAATATGATTTTTCCGGCATGATTTCTAACACTCATTTTGGTGATGAAACAACAAAAGAAGATATTATTAACGGTTACAACAAATTAAAAATTGCCTCTCAAAAAGTTAACATACCTATTCGTGCAATCGGGATTGATGAAAAATTAGCTCAAGATTTCGCTTTAACCTACGATGGTGTTGAAGTCTGGGCTTATAAACGAATGATGCCGAAGGCTTTTTGGTAAAAATTAATTATAAGATTTTAATTCAAACTGATACCCACCCGCATCTGTAAAGCTCAGCAAGGCTTCGCTAACAGCTGCGACCTCCCTAATTAGGGCGGTTATAAGAGTTATAAACTCAAATAATAATCTTTCAAAAGTTTGGCATCATCTTCAATATTTGGGCTTTCGCAAATAACAGCACCCTTAACATCAAATTTCTTAAATGCTTTTAACAAGTCTTTATAATTAAAATCTGATTCTTCAAGGTTTAAGTGTTTCTTTTCGCCTTTTGCGCCATATTCTATACCGGCAATGTGTGCGTGAAAATTTTCTAGGGCATAATCACCAAGCTCAGTTCCGATTTTATCAAAAATCGCACAAAATTCGTCATACGTATTAGAAATTCCGTTATATCTGGCATGTAAGTGAGAAAAATCAACACAAGGCAACACCGTTTCGAATTCTTTTGATAATCTGACAATTTCCTCTAAATCACCCCATTGAGTAGCTTTGCCTGTTGTTTCAGGTCTTATCCAGATTTTATTATTGCTTTCTGTCAGTGTATCAGTAATGATTTTTATTTGTGATTTGATGTTATTGTAAACTAATTCTGCATCTTGTCCAAGATAAAAACCGGCATGAAAAGTTATACTATAGCCACCGAGCGAATTCGTAACATCAGCTGTTTCAATGATTCTTTGGACGCTTGCTTCAACTTTTTCTTCTTCTCTTGCATTTAGGTTAACATAAAACGGTGCGTGAGCGGTAATTACTTTGTCTGTTGCACCAACTGCCTCACGGCTCTTATCACTAATTCTAACACCACGTACAAATTCAAGTTCCAAGCCATCAAGATTCATTTCATCTAATATTTGAAATCCTGCTTCGTATCCTTTGTTTCCGGCTCTAAGTGGTACTCCGGCTGTTAGAAAATATAATTTATCCATTTTTGTTCCTTATTTTTTATTAAAACTAATATCGAGTTTTTTTACTTCCCCTCACCCCTTGTGGGTACTACGTACGTAAATAAGTTACTAGATTGTTTTGGATTCTCCTCGCCCCTTGTGGGAGAGGGTAGAATTTCTTAGTGAGCGTTAGCGAACTTAGAAATTCGGGTGAGGGGTATAACCCTCTGGGAAATTTATCAAGTATAAATAATGGTTTAAACATGCAGCACTTCACCGATTTTCGGATTAACAATTCTGATAAAATCTTTACTATCACCCATAAAAAAGCTACCAAATTGCATTACTGTTGGTGCAATAAGTCCTTTAGATGTTGCGATAAAAAATTTATCATCTTCTATTTTTGCAACGGTTCCTGCCGGATGTGGCACACAAAAAGCGTCTGATGCTACTTCTACCTTCATGATTTTCATCATGTTGCCACGGAATGCTGTACTTGCAAGAATAAAAGGATTGAGCGCACGTACAAAACGTTCAATTTCTTCTGCGGTGTTATTGTAATTGATAAACAATTCTTTCTCGCTTAATCCTCGTCCTGAAATAAAATCTCCGACAGGCTGTTTTATTCTCGGAAGCGGTTGTACTTCATAAGCTCTAAGCACTTGTAATAACAATTCAATACCAAGCACATTTAATTCATTAAATATTGTTCCCATCGTAGCTTTAGAATGAATATGATAAGGCTTTTGTGCAATAATATCACCGGTGTCAAAGTTTTCATCCATAAAATGAATAGTAACACCCGTTTCGGTTTCACCGTTCATAATCACTCTTGAATATGGATTGCCACCTCTATATTTAGGCAAAAGTGATGGGTGCACATTGATGAACCCGTCTTTTGTTGATTCAAGAAGAATTTTAGGTATTTTGTAATTAAATGAACAAACTACAGCTACGTCTATATTGAGCGAGCGTATTTTTTCAATAAGCTGTGGTTCGTCAAGTTCGTCATAATCAATGTAATTGAGCCTTCTTGAAAGTACAAAATTCTTGAAATCAAAGTACATATTATGGTCTTTTTTAGGTCCAAGTACTCCAACTATATTAACTCCGGACATCAAAAGTCCATCAAGCCCAATATAAGCCATATCTGGTATGCCGACAAAAAGTATTCTTTTTTTGAACAAAGTCCTGTTGAACATTAAACCTTAACCTTAATCATTTCTTCCAGAATTTTAGAACAATCATTAACCATATTTGTGCAGTGTGCCTTTCTCTCTGGAGATGCCATATCCATGCCAGCTGTCAAAACTCTGCAACAAGTCGCTTTGTGACTTTTTTTGAATTCTTCTATAAATTGTTTGGCTAACATTCTCGCATTGGGGTCGTTGTTATTCTGGTTATTTTTACCAAAAAGCCAACCAAGAACAATCTGAGAACCGGCAATTGCTCCACAAAGACAGCCTGAACCCATTCCTCCGGAAAAAGATGTTGCGACTGATAATAATTCCTTAGGTACCAATCCTTTTTCTACTGCTTCCATAATTATGCTTTCTGAACAGGAGTATCCCTGATTAAAATATTCTGCTGCTTTCATTCTTTATCCTCTTTGTTTATATATTACCATTAAACCTGATTTTATACCAGAGGTGAATCATAAAAACGCAGTCTTTCTCCTCTGAGAAAGGCTGCGGGATATGTAGTTATGATATTTTAAGCTTTTGTATTCACCTGTTTTGCAGGTCTTTTTATTTTTCCATATTGTTGGAGTTTAGCCTCAAATAAATGGTTATAATACTTTCTTGCATCATTTGCACGATAATCAGGATTTGCTTTCTTATCCGCTGCAATTTTTGCTTCTGCTTTTCTAACACTTGCAATAATGTCCTTTACTTCAAACATTCTGGTATTGTCTGTGTTACGTTTTTTCAACATGTAGTTAATATATTTTCTGTTGCTGCCGTTGATTAGTAGATATAAATCAAGTGCATCTTTATTTGAACTATTGATTTTATATTTGCCAACAGCTCTATCAGCTTTTCTGGTATCAGTAATTGATGCAAAAATTTCCGGTAACAAGTTTAAGCGTATCTTTGTTGCATTTGTGCCAAAAACTTCACGTTGTTTTTCAAGAGTCTTAAGTCCGAGCTTAGAACCAATAATATCAAAGATGTTTTGTTGAACTTTGGCTTTTGCTGCCGCACGTTTTGCTTTTTTATCTTCTAAAGGTTTAATTTCTTCCTTTATTTCCGGTTTTTTGCATCCTTCAACAATAGCCGTTTCTTTAGTAGCAGTATTCGTTGTCACTGTTTCTGGTGTAATTTCTTCCGGAGCAACTTTTATTGGTGTAATTTCAATTGGCTTAATTTCAACCGGATTGATTTCATTTTGTGCTACTACAGAATTGTTGCTGATAGTTCTAAGTTTATATTCTAAAATTCTAAATTGGTTTTGAACTCTTGTTATAGCTTTAGATAAGAATGAACGTCTTTTTCTGAAACCATATTTTTCGGCAATTTTTCTGTTAACTCTTACATTATGTGATTCGTAGAATGGGTTTTCTAATTCATGTTCAAAAATTTCAACTCGTGAACCTTTCTTTGAGTTGTAGATAATTCGCATCGCATTCTTTTTTAAAATATCAAGTTTTAATGCTGGAATTTTGTTGGTAATTACATCAAGTTCTTCAAGAGAAAGCATACTTGAATCAAGAGTTTGCAATAAATGATTAACAAAATTTGAAATGTGTTTATCGTTATCCATTTTTTTGAATACGTTATTTAGCATTCCAAGTTGACTAACCTTTTCCGGTGTAGACATCATTGCACCTTCATTATAACACCATATCAATTTAGTTCTGCTTTTTAAATTTTTTGGATTGGTTGATAAAAAGATTTCGTTTAAATATTTATCACCACCATTCTGAAGCATTTTGTTGTCAACCAAGCTTATATCTTGAAACGTTCTAATAATGCTTCCTTTACTATTGCTCAAATTGTTTGCGTATATATCTCTATTGAAGTTTTCAGTATCTTCATACGGAAACGCTTTTTTTAGTAATCCAAGATTTACACTATCTATATTATCGTTAAAAGTGTTATGAGAAACCAAATTGTCTAAACTCTGAACAACATCCTTGTTTTCACTGTTCAATTCTAAATATGCTTTATACTTATCATAATTTTTTACATATTCTTTGCTATTTGGTGATTCTAATAATTCAAAAATTATATTTGGATTTGATTTTGGATTATTAACGTGTATATCACGATTAATTCTCATTGCAAAACGTAATCTTTTCTTATCATCCTTTGCACTCTTAAAAATCCTTTTTACATTGTCCAGTGAGCCTTCATATTGTGATACAAACGAAAAATGTTCTAAGTGCGGCTTTTTCACTAAATCAAAAATCTCTTTTACAAGCTCCGGATTTTCTTTTTTAGCTTCTGCACGATAATAATTCACACCATTAAACTTGCTTGCCAGATGATTGAAAAAATTCCACTTTTTGTCAGATGTTTTTCTGGCAATATCAATTACATCCTTTTCCGGCATAGAAAGCATATGCGCAGAACGTATTGCTACACTTCTCTTAGCGTATGATAATCTTCTTGCACCCAATATACCCTGAAATTGTACTTGAGAATTGTTATAATTATTAATTGTATTCATTGCAAATATATCCCTTCGCTTTAGTTAAAACGCAAAAAAAATAAAAGTTGCTACCAAACTTTGCAAATGTTTACAATTAATCGAATCTACCTTTGTTACGGAACTTATACTGTTGCCATTTTTTCTTGTAACGAATGAGCAGATTCCTCATATCCAGCTCTACCCATCAATGCATAAGTGTAATTTTTAGCCTGCTCAACACCTGGTTGATTAAATGTATTAATGTTGTATAACTCTCCGGCAATCGCAGTCTGAACTTCTAACATATAAAGCAATTGAGCCAAATTATATTCATCAATTTTTTCAATAGACAAAGTCATTGTAGGACGAGAATAATCCGCCAGCGCAACTCTTGTAGAATCTGCTTCTGCATTAATCAAGTCATTGATAGTTTTTCCACCCAAATACCCGATACCTGTATATTCAAATATCTTAGGAATTTCTAAAGTTGTATCAAAATTTTCTACACGAATAAAAGTGATAACTTTATTATTAGGACCTTCATTATAAAGTTGTATTTGTGAATGCTGGTCCGTTGCACCAAGTGCCTTAATCGGAGTTGGACCGACATTAACTTTTTCACCATTGTTATCAATTTCTTTGCCCAAAGATTCTGCCCAAAGTTGAACATACCAATCAGAAACATATTTTAATCTGCTTGAATATGGCATCATAACAGAAAGATTTTTACCTTTCTTTGTGTCCAATAAATACTGAATAAGTGCGCCTTGTGCTGCAATATTCTGATGGATATCAGTGTTCTTGAGTGCCAAATCCATATCCTTGATACCATTCATAATTTGGTCAATATCCATACCAACAAGCGCAAATGGAACTAAACCGACAGCTGAAAATACAGAAAATCTTCCGCCAACATCATCCGGTACAACAAAAGTTTTGTAGCCTTCTTGGTCTGCCAGTTGTCTAAGAACTCCCATTTTTTTATCTGTTGTAGCAACAATATTTCTTCTATAATTATCTCCAAGCTCTTTTTCCAAACGGTCTTTAATAATCATATATTGTGACATTGTTTCCGCAGTAGAACCGGATTTTGTAATTACATTCACAAGAGTTTTACTTAAGTCTAAAATATCCAAAAGCCCATTCATAGAATCAGGGTCAATATTATCCAAAAAGAAAATTCTAGGTAAACCGTTTCTTTGCTCTGGAGTCAATAAATTCCAATAAGGTTTTAATAATGCTTCTGTAACGGCAAGTCCGCCTAATGCCGAGCCACCAATACCTAGTACCAAAATGTTGTCAAATCTGCCTTCTACCATAGACGCAAATTCTTTTACGTACCAAACTGTTTCTTCGTTATAGCCCAAATTCATCCACTGAAGCCACTGCCCCGGTTTATCTTTTCGTTGGTTCAAACTCTTTATTATATTAGAAATTGAATCTTTGTAGTTTTCAAATTCCTGATGTAAGTTCAATCCGTTTTCTTCACCGATAACTGCAGAGTCAGTGTTCTTGAAATTTAATTTAAGCATCAAAACCCTTTCTATAAATAATACTCTTACTTTAATTGTACTATTAACAATTAATTTTTCAAGGGTGAAAGCTTTAGTAAATACGGGAATAGTAGGGGGATAGAAATATAATTTGTTTATTGTAAAATACTGAATGTGAAGACATTTTGTAAGACAATTTTTATATTTTTATTTTTCTTGGTTTTACAATGCGTTTGCCATTTCGATTTGTCTTGCTCTATTGAACAACCAATTAATCAAATAAACTATTTACAAAATGATTACCAAACAGTAGCAATTGTTTCTGAAAATTTAAACACCTCAGAAATAATAATAAAAAACAACGATAATAAGCAACCACTTACTTTTAGCAATGATTTTGGAGCTTTATCAAGCTCAACATCTTTGCTGAATTATGAAAAGCAAAATTCTAATTTATCAATAGATAAGAATGCAAATATAAAATCCGGTCTGCAATCCGATATTCAAATCCGTGCTCCGTAATTGTTCTATTACTTAAAAGTAATGTACACAATTGAATATTTTAAAGGAGATAATTATGGATTTAACGTTAGTAAAAGACGGTATATTTGTTATGGTTATTGGTATGGGAACTGTTTTTATTTTCCTTACAATAATGATTTTTGCAATGCAAATAAATGCGAAGTTTTTGAAATTTATCAACAAATTCTTCCCTGAAGAAATTCCTCAAGAAAAGCCAACAAGGAGAAATTCTTCAAAAAATAATGATGAAGAAATCGCACTAGCGATTGCTTGTGCAATAACAGAATCAAAAGCAGCATAAGGAGGAATAATATGTTAGAAGAAGATAAAAATACACTAAAGGAAGCACACGGCTCTGGATTAATCAGCACACTTGTATTCTTGGCAGTAGCTATATGCGTAATGGACGCCCTCCGTTACTTCCTTAACTACTAGGTGCTACGGTGCTACGCACGTAGACATTTGGTCGGCTGCTTGGTAAGGACAACAGGTTTGTTTTGTTAGCTACAGGTTTCGCCTCAAAATAAAACTACCAGTATGGCGCGTTCCCTCTCCGTGGGGGAGGGCTAGGGTGGGGGGTTATAGTTATTCTGCCACATAGACACATTTGGTCGGCTTTCATAAGTTGAAAATTGAAAATGGAAAGTTGAAAGTTGTTTTAAAACAGTCTGTAGTTCTACCTACCGGTTTGCCGTCATTGCGAGAAAATCTTTGATTTTCGTGGCAATCCATACTTTATCTTTTAGTTATAATTTTATGTTATTCTACCAATTCGATGACTGGATTGCTTCGTTTTACATTACACTTACTAGCTTGTAGGTTACACTATACATTTGAAAGTGAAGTGAGAAATGCTCGCAAAGATGTGGTATAAAGCTGCTGTAAGAATGTCTTTGCGAGAAAGGTTTCATTACACTTATTATCTTGTAAGCAAATCTGTATAGTAAAAACCAGCAATGACACATTATTATTGTTTTTAACTCTATGCTGCTCTTATCCAGCGACATTAACTCCGCCATCTAAAAATTGGTTAAGCATGATAAATCGCTTTGAAGTGACTGTGTCTTTAATAATTCTTGCAGATGTGTTTGTTAATATAACCTGTGTCTGAACACATTCCAACTTATGTTCCATTAAAATCTGTTCATATTTTTCACCGGTTTGGGTGTATTTTTTTGTTTTCAAAAACATATTGAAGTTTTGTTGGCGCTTTTTAATTTGTTCATAAGCAAAACCAATTATAGAATCGAAATTTGGTTCAACCCAAGACGATTGAACAATATCAAGGATGTAATTCTTATTGTCTGATGTCTTTATAGAAATATAAGCAGATATATTTTTTGTCTTTTTGTCTTCCATTACAAATTTATACTCTGTAAAATATGAAAGTCCTTTTAAAATTACATCTTTAAAATCTTTCGTATCACTACTCAAAAGTGGTCTGAAATGTGGCAGCAAGGATTCATTAAATAGCGCAGATACGGTCTGTGCATCAGAATTTCTAAATGCTCTAAAATCTTTCTTGTTATATTCACATTCTATTGTATCCGGTATTTTCCATAATTTTTCGAAAGAAATTTTGCTGAAACCGCATTTTGCGACAAACACACGTAACAACTCCGGCAAGTTATCATCTATTCTGACAATAAATGAAATTGCGCCTTTTGCTTTATATTTAGAAACGGCAAATTGTATCAACTCATATGCGTCATTATAGCAATTGTCTTCAAAAAACAAACGTTGGATTTCTAATCTTTTTATCGGATTTTTTGATGGCGCAACTGTGATAAGCCCCTTGATATCTTTTTTGTCTTTAAGAACATAAGATTCCGGTAAAAACTTAAATCTGAGCGGTAATAAGTGATGCAGAGGTAATAGCGGATTGAACATGATATGGTTTATGTATGCATCCCTATTGTTCAGAAACGAAATCATTTCCTGCATTCTTTTTTTATCAAAATAATAAAGCTTTCTTATCTTGCTCATGACTAAATTATAGCATATAAAAATTTCCATATTAGGAATTAATATTCTCTCACTCTTATGGATGAGTGCAATAAACGTTAAAATTTGTTAGAATATAAGAAGATAAAACAGGAGGTTATATGTCAATAGATGATGCTTTGGTTATGATATTGGCGGGTGGTGAAGGAAAACGCTTATTTCCGCTTACGCAAGATAGAGCGAAGCCGGCAGTTCCGTTTGGTGGTAGATACAGAATTATTGATTTTGTGTTGAACAATTTTATTAACTCCGGTTTTTTCAAGATAAAGGTTTTGACTCAGTATAAATCAGACTCTTTAAATAAACATATTTCTAAGGGGTGGGTTTTATCTCCATTTTTGAACCAGTATGTAGATTTGGTTCCTGCACAAATGAGAACCGGAGGTGCTTGGTACCAAGGTACTGCAGATGCGGTTTATCAAAATGAATTCCATATTCATGATGAAGAACCTGATTATGTTTGCGTATTTGGCGGGGATCACGTTTATAAAATGGATGTTTCTCAAATGTTGGATTTTCATAAGGAAAACAATGCGGACTTAACTATTTCTGCTATTCCTATTCAGATTGAAGAAGCTCACGAATTTGGTATTATTGAAGTTGATGATAATTGGAGATTGACAGGCTTTGTAGAAAAACCTCAAACACCTCCAAAGCCTATGCCTAATAATCCTAATATGTGTTTGGCATCAATGGGTAATTATATTTTTAATAAAGATATTTTGCTCAAAGCATTGAATGAAGACGCTAAAATCGAGAATTCAAACCATGATTTTGGTAAAAATGTTATACCTATGCTATTAGAACAAGGTAAAAGGGTTTTTATATACAATTTTAACGAAAACAATTTTGCAGGAATGACTCCTAAAGAAAAGGGTTATTGGCGTGATGTAGGAAGTATTGACGCATATTGGCAAGCAAATATGGATTTGTTGGATTATGAGCCTGAACTCAATTTGTATTCAAAAGAGTGGCCAATAAGAACGTTCAACTATAATTATCCGCCGGCAAAATTCATTTGGCAGCAAGGCGATAGAGTTGGTATGGCGACAAACTCTATGGTGTCAGAAGGATGTATTGTATCAGGTGGTATGCTTTCAAAATGTGTATTATCTCCGAAAGTTAAAATTAACAGCTATTCTCAAGTCTATGACAGCATATTGATGGAAAATGTTAATGTTGGCAGATATTCTGAAATCAGAAAAGCTATTATTGACAAAAACGTTGATATTCCGCCTTATACTAAAATAGGTGTGGATAGAGAGGCTGATATTGCAAGAGGCTTTTATGTTTCAGAAGGTGGAGTAACTGTTGTACCAAAGAATGCAAGATTGGCTTAATATTTTGTAATAATTTAATCAAAAAAAGCAATTGTTGCGACAAAAGAATCTTTATATATATACGGGAATAAATTAAGTATTTATATGGGATTAAATTATGGTTAAACTAAGTTCAGTTTTGCCGACTTTAAAAAGCGGTGTTAATAAATTGTCAAACATGAAAATGCCGAGTACTGCATCTTTATCAAATGCCCAAAAAGCTATAGGTGCCGGAACTATAACTACGGCTCTATTTTGTGTTCCGGATTTTTTGTCAGTTCCTGGAGCTTTTAGCATGAAATATGATTCAGATGGCGAAAAGGTAGAAGGGACGAATTGGAAATCCGGTTTTAAACAGTTAGGAAAATCTGCAATAAAATGCGCTTCGTATCTGGCAATTCCAACTGCAATTCTGGGTATGGCTGCCGGTGCGGGTCCTGTTTTAGCAGGTTTAGCTGTTGCAGGGTCTTTAGGCTCTACTTTTGCGTTGGGTTCTATACTGGAAGAATTTCTGCCGGAAGAACAAACATTGGTGGCAGAAGCTTGTAAGAAAAAAGGTATTAGTTTGGATGGGGTGGCTTAGGATACGGAACTTGTTCGTTCTCAACCCATACTAAAGTAATAGTAATTGGAGCTGCTTCAAAGGGATTTGAAACAGCTTTGTCGTATTTATTTATTTTTTTATTTAAGAGCTTGAAAAAACTTTTTATTCTCATACATATATGATGGCATTTAAGTCAAATATAAAAATTACCGTAAATGTTTAATACAACGGGAAAAAAGTCTTAACCCTAAAGTAGTGGCTGTAATGTTATTTACTAAAATTTTTGAGAGCATAATCGATGCACTGTACAATGAGTTCATTTCTGCTGATGTCTGTATCGTTAGAAAGTTCATCAAGAACTTTTAACACATCTGCATCAAGTCTAATGCTTATAACAGTTTTTTCTGGCTTTACTGGTTTGAACTCTTTCATAAAAATACATCCTAATAAACATTATATTTGATGTGGCATACTATTTGTATATTCAAAAATAGAATACAAATAGTATTTACAATTCGAATAACATGTGCTAAATTGCACATGTTAAGAAAATTGGATTAAACAGTTAGGAGATATTTTGTTTGTGCTGGATAAACAAAACGGATTTACGTTATCAGAAATTTTGATAACACTGGTGATATTGGGGTTTATAGGTGCTCTTGGTGTTCCGATGCTTGCGCAGCAAAAGGTTAAAAAACCAGTTGAGATTAAGACAATGCACGGGACAATGGAGTGCTTTTGGCAAGATAATCGGCTAATGCAGTTTACATCTAATAATACTGATAATACCGCTGGAGAGCTCAAGGATGTAACATCAGAAGGAGCTTGTTATTTTTCAGCTCCGAGCGCAAATATGTTTTTGTTGCAGGCTATTGGTGCAGGCGGCGGTGGTGCTGTTGGTTTATCAGGTATTCCAACTTATGTAAATGATAAGAAAGAGGTTTTCGGCTCTATTCCTACAGGTACTGATTTTTTGGCTGCGATTTCAGATACGGAGAAGGTTCCGAATTGGGTAAGAGAAGAATGGAGTAAATTACCTTGGAAAACAGATAAATCTTTGTGGGTTAGGTATACGCTGGAATCTCCTTTGGGTAGTTCCGGTGCAGGAGATTGTCAACCGGTGAGAATAGATGTAGATAGTGATAACAACTACAATGATTGTTCCATGTCTTGTGCTGTTCATATTGAAGATTGTCCGCCAAATTGTATAAAAAAATATCCAGCAAATGGCGGAAATTCTGGTAATGGTGCAAAATTTTTTGTGCGTAGCCCACTAGAATATTATGTAGACGGAATAAAAGATAATGTAAGTTTTGTTACATCTGCCGAGGAAACAACATTAAGAATTGGTGAGAAATATTTAACGTTAAAACCTTCAGGAAACGGTGGTAATGGTAAGGTAACGATTAATTATTTGGATATAAAAACTGAAAATGGACAGAATGGTAAAGATTTTGATGTTAATAGCAGCGATTTCTTTTCATTATCGAATATGGATATAATAGGCAAGCAGAGGTTGACGAATTCTCAAAAGGGTGGAATTGGTTGTCAAAGTCCAAATAAAGGAGCTGTATCCGGTAATATAAAACTGGAGTCACCTAAGTCTATAAATTATTACACAGAAGCATTGGCAATAAGGGCGAAATTTGGTCTAGCCGGTATAAGTGGGCAAAATGAAACAAAAATTTTAGAAAAACTACCTGTTGGTACTGAATTGAAACTTGTTCCGGCAAAAAACAATAAAGAAGGTGCCGCTTGTAGAGATGGTTACAGCGCAAATTGTTCAGATGTTTATATACAAGATAAAGGAACCGGAGAATGGAAAATTTTTACGGCAGCTAAATCCGGTAGTGATAGTACTGGTGGATGGAGTGAAAGAATTGCTATAGATAAAAATGATTTGCCGTTCCCAAAAGCGTATTATCCTGATGGATTTTTATCAAAATCTCCGGAAATTACGTTGTCATCTAGTAAAGGATATACAAGTTATCTTGCAATGAATAATATTATCCCAGGACGTTCTGGAGAGGGGGCGCACCCTATAATTACGCATGTTACTGGTAATGCAGTGCACCGAATTTATAACAGAGTTGTTGGAACAGAAGCACTGCAACCTATTTCATCCAGTGACGCAACTTGCTTTGATGGTTCAAGTAGTACTACTGGATATTGTGGTTCCGGAAACACAAAAGGAGCAGCAGGAGCAGTGATAGTATCTTGGTAATAGAAATTGAAGGTTTAAAATGTATAAAAACAATTTAAAAAAGGGGTTTACTTTAATAGAGCTGATGGTATTTTTTATATTTATTTCTTTGATACTTGCAGCTGCAACTCCAATAATAACAAAACGTGTGAAAAATATTCCACTAAAAATGAACCACGGAAAATTTATTTGTTATGGCAATGGCAGGTATGAATACTACAATTCTTCACGTCTTGTTTCTTCTGATATGGGATGTAAATTTAATCCACCTAAGCGTGCTGCTTTATATAAAATAGAACTAATTGGTGCCGGAGCAGGAGGTTTTAATCATATTGTTCGTCCGAATGAATATATGGAAACACAGGACTATAGTTTTGAGTTATCACAAGCAAACTACGCCTGTAATGTTAGTGGAAAGGGTGTAACTTGTCCTCCGGATGCGTTATTAAGAGCACTCTTAAAAGGCGCAAGATTTACTTATGCAATAGCAACTACTTCCGCAACATCAGGCGGGAGAGTAGAGGATTCTTTTACACCGATTAAGTATCCTACCATAATAAGCGGTGTGGATTGCTGGTCGCCAAAGTCTTATACTTGTACTAAAACTCATAAAGTAAAAAAAGATACCGGCAATCGTGATGTGAATGGGAATATTATATACGAAGAAGTTGAGGAAGAGTATCAAACAGTTTGTTATACTACGCAAGAAGAAGATAAAGCAACCAATTTGTATAAATGTTCGACTGTAAATGCAGATTTGAGTTCGGTGGCAAGTAGTATTACTTCAAAAAAGGAGTGTTCTAATCTTGATTGGTGTCATAATATTGCAAACGAATATTTTATTTCTCCATATAAAAGTCATCCTTATATAATAAAATATAATGCAAAAATTAGCTCTTTTGGTAACCCTGGGGAGGAGGTTTGGGCTTATGGTTCAAGTGGTGGTAGTGGTACTGGGCTATATTTAACCGGCTTTATTGATTTTTGTAATCATACCGGAATTAAAGGAAATGCTTGTCCGAATGGAAATTTGCAAGACAGCCGATATGTAGTTGATAGTGAAGTAAGAGATTATTTGAGTCGATTGTTTACTTCATATTATACATCAGGAACTGTTTCGAGTGCTGGAAGTTGTGACGGTTGGGGATTTAAGTTAATGAAACCTCATAATTATTCCTATCCGGCAGGTGTTTCACACGGTACCAGCGGTAGTGATGTTTTGCACTACGATGCAATAAAAGCGTGGGGTGCTTGTACAACAAATGGACGTACTCAAAATGATTTGCCGACCGGTGGTCAGGGTGGATGGATTAAGAATGACTGGACAGGACATCAAATTTCAGGAACCTTTTCCAATATGACTCCAATAAGAGGGCGAAATGCGGCTGCTGTAAGCAGTGGAATCGTAAATGGTCCATATTATGTTCGTGTTGGTAACGCAACGACATCAATACCAAGCGTTAGCGTTCATACAGAAATTAATTCCAGACATCATTCTGTCGGTAATGGTGGCGGGAGCGCAGCTGTACCAACTGTCAGATATGTAACAAGCTTGGATAAAGATTGCGTATTCAATATTTCTGGTGGAGGGCCAGCAATTGATTCTTCAATTTCCGAATCAGCAATTCGTTCATTAGAAAAATCTTTGAATACAACTTTGACCTGCAATAAAGGTACTTTAAAACTTACGGCAAAAGGTGGAAAGTATGATACAGGAGTATTAAATAAAGATTATAGCGGATTTGCAAATCTCACTCCAAAAGGGGAGCCAAGGAGCTTGAGCCCTTACGTAACTGTTGTAAACGGAGGAACAAGCCCATATTCTCCAGACACTGTTTTTGGCAAATTCGGAATAAAAAAATCTTTGGGTGCAGGTGGAAGAGGAAATAGTATAACAGATAATTGTGTCAGACCTTATGGTGAATATATTCTAAAACGTTTACCGGATGGGTATTCAATAAACAAAGCCATTGACGGAGTTGCTTGTGATGAGGCAACACAAGTTTCTATTTCTCCTGCGGAAAGCGGTAGTATGGGTGCAATAATTATTTCTTGGTAGAAATCTAAATAGTAATTTCTAACTCCGGATTTTTGCGGAACCAAGTGAGTTGACGTTTGGCATAATTTCTGGAATGCTGTTTGAGTTTATCCAAAGCCTCATCTAAGGTTGCTTCACCGTCTAAATAGGTCAAGATTTCTTGATATCCTATTGTGCAAATAAAATTCTTGATTCTTCCGTGTTTTTTTAGCAAAAATTTTGTTTCATCAATCAGACCTTGTTCTACCATAATGTCGACACGTTTGTTTATTCTGTTATAAAGCCATTCTCTGGATTCCATTTTTGGAATTTTCCACTCTACATCAAATTCCGGTTCTTTTTCAATCTCCATTTCAGAAATCGGCTTATTTAAGAGTTTAATGACTTCCAAAGCTCTTACAATTCTGCGTTTGTTTGAATCAAAAAGACGTTCATATGTGATTTTGTCCAGTTGTTTTAATTCTTCAAGCAACTCTTCTTTTTCTTTTTTATCAAGTTCAGCACGTAATTCATAGTTTGCCTCTACTCTTGGCAGGTTGTAATTCTCTAAAAGAATTCTGACATACAAACCTGTTCCGCCAACAACAATAGGAGTTTTGCCTTTTGATATGATTTCATAGATAGCTTTTTTTGCGTCGTCGTGATAATTCCCGACAGAATAATCGAATTCCGGTTCTACAATATCAATAAGATAATGCGGAATTCCTTCTCGTTCTTCTAATGTTGGTTTAGCGGATGCTATATCAAACCCTTTGTAAACAAGTCTGGAGTCCGCAGAAACAATCTCGCCGTTAATCTTTTTAGCGAGTTCAGTAGACATAGCGGTCTTGCCGCTTGCCGTCGGTCCGACAATTGCAATAACTTTAGGTTTCATAGTTATATTTTAGCGTAAAAATATATTTGCTTAAAATAAAAGATGATAATTCTGATACTCAGATAAGATTCTTAATATATGAATGGTTTTATTTTCAATCGTATAAATTATGCAATAGCCCCACTTAATTGTAAAAAATAAAATATCTTTATCGGTATATTCAGGTCTTTTTTTGCCAATATATGGGTAGTCTGAAATGTATACGAAGGTTTTCTTTATAATATTGGCAAATTTAGAAGCTGCGTTTTTATTCTCAATTGCAATATAAGATACAATTGCTTCAATATCGTTTTTTGCTTCATTAGTAATTGTGATAGTCAATTTATTTTTCATACTTAGAAATTAGTTCATCCATAAATGTTAACGCATCAGAAACTCTGCCTGCTTTAACGTCGTCAAGTCCTTTTTGTATTTCAGCATTCATAATTTCTTTTTGTTTTCTTGCAATTGAAGTTTGTACAATAATTATTCCGATATTTGCATTAATTGCATCGCTTAATGTTTTGTATATTCCATTTGCAACTTGATTTTGCAAGAAATTTTTCACATCAGGTGATAAAGATATGTTTTCCATTATTAAACCTTTTATTTACTAATATTCTATATTTTAGCAGATATTATTGAGTTTTTCAATTAGTATCATTTATCACATTTTGTGTTATAATGTGCCTATGTTTAAGAGAATATTAGCAACAATTTTATTATCAATGTCAATATCTGTTTTTGCGGCAGAAATTCCTATTGACGCTAAAATGGATTATAACCAAGGGATTGATTTCTATAAGCTCGGTATGTATGAACGTGCGATAGAATCTTTCCGTTCTGCGGTTAGAACTTATCCGGATTACACAGACGCTTATTACAATTTAGCGACAGTTTTAGAGTATTTGAAACAATACGCAGAAGCTTTATCTGTATACAAGCAGGTGTACTTAAGAAATCCAAATGATTATGAAGTTATTTACAAGCTTGCATTGATGAGCTCCAAGCTGGAAGATTATACCAAGTCTGCGGAATACTTAAAACTTATTCCACAATCAAGTAGTTACTATCAGCGTGGTCAAGAGTTAGCAGAATCAATTAAAATCTCAACAACTCTTCCTACTCCGCAAACTAATACTCCATCTAAGATTGCAACTCAATCAGGTGTTTATGAAAATATTTTAAGTCCAACCGGAATCACAACCGATAAATCAGGTAATATTTACGTTGCAACATTTTCAGATAATACAATCATAAAGATAACTCCGGATGGCAAGCGTCAAGTGTTTTTAAAAAGTGCTTTGATTAGCGGTCCAATCAGCCTTGCAGCGGACAGTGTCGGAAATATTTATGTATCAAACTATAATGCAAACAACGTAGTGAAAATTACTCCGATGGGAGTGGCAACTGTTCTTGTGTCAAAGCTTGATAAGCCTTATGGTTTACACGTAGAAGGCAATATGTTATTCATAACTTGTCAAGGTTCTAATTCGATTTTAAGACAAAAAATTGAAAACTAGTTTTTTTCTTATGTTGTGTGAAATATAAAAACTTTTTTGTTATATAATAATCAAGTAAAATAGGGAGAATTTAATGCAGGAAGTTATAGAAAAAAAGTCGATTAAAAACATTGACTTTAACTGCGATTTAGCGCAGGCATACGGTGTGTATAAAAATATTCAAGAATACGAATTGCTTGATTATGTAAGTTCAGTTAACGTTTCATGCGGATTTCACGCAGGTGATCCGGTAACAATAAAAGAAGCTATGCTTAAAGCAAAAGAGAAAAATGTTGCAATTGGTGCACATATTGGTTTTAATGATATTCAAGGGTTTGGTTACAGACCTGTAGAATTGAAAGAAGACGAATTGGAAGCACTCGTTGTTTATCAAGTCGGTGCGATTATGTCTTTTGCAAAAGCTTATGGTTTAAGTATAGAACATGTAAGACCTCACGGCGCTATGTATAAAATGGCTGGCGAAGATTTCACATTCTCTTGTGCAATAGCAAATGCTATAAAAAAATGTTCAGAATGGCTTGTATATTTTGCTCCGGCTGGTGATATTACTTCAAAAGTTGCAGATTATACAAATCTACAGGTTGCTCAGGAAATTTCTTTAGAAAAAACTTATAATGCAGATTTAAGTATTGACTATTCTGTTCCAGATAAAACAAATAATTATGATTTGATAAAAAGATTTCAACATCTTCTACATACTTCTCAAATTCGCAATAACTTGGGCGGTATGAGTTTTGTAGAAGTTGATACAATTCATTTTTCTAACAAATACAAAAATTCTTTGGAATTAATTCAGCAGGCAAGAAATTATATAACTCCTGCTCCGGTAAATTACATTAATGCAAAAGCATCAGGATGGGTGGATTAATTATGGCTTTCAATTTTAAAGATAATGTAAAAGTTACAAAAGATGTTGGTTGGCTGCTTCCTGGGTTGGAAGTTAAAAGATGGTTTTTCTTAATCTTTTTAGGCTCAATAATGATTGTTTTAGGCTTTATGGTTTTGGCAAACGTCAGACCAATTTATCTGTCATTAGAACTTATAAGAAAAGCGGCTTTGATTTTACCTTCAAACTTTTTAGCTGCGGTATTTATTTTTATTGGTGCAGTAATATTCTTTAAGGGATGGCAAAAGACAACATTATCTATAATGGATATGGATAATTCTAAAGGAAATACTTCTATCTTAGAAAAATTGTATAGAAGAAGAAAACTTAACAAAGGTGCCAAAATCGTTGCAATTGGTGGCGGTACAGGTCTTTCAATGCTTCTTAGAGGTATAAAAAAATACACAAATAATATTACAGCAATCGTTACAGTTGGTGATGATGGCGGAAGTTCTGGTCGTTTAAGAGAAGAAATGGGTATTCTTCCACCAGGAGATATCAGAAACTGTATTGCAGCACTTGCTGATGATGAAGATATGATTACAGAACTTTTCCAATACAGATTCAAAAATGGTGAAGGATTGGAAGGTCATAGTTTTGGCAACTTGTTCTTAACTGCACTTTGTTCAATCACAGGGGATATGTTTAGAGCGGTTAAAGAATCTTCTAACGTACTAAATATCCGTGGTGTGGTTCTTCCTGCAACATTGGATGATATGAAACTAGCGGCTACTTTTGAAGACGGAAGTGTGGTTCATGGTGAATCAAATATTCCGGAGGCTCATGGTAAAATTAAACGTTTGTTTACTGAACCGGAACACTGTAAGGCATTACCGGAAGCGATTGCAGCAATTCATGACGCAGATTTGATTATCTTAGGCCCTGGAAGTTTGTATACAAGTGTAATTCCAAACTTACTTGTTGACGGAATTGTGGAAGCAATTGAAAAATCACATGCAAAGAAGATTTATGTATGTAATATAATGACTCAACCGGGAGAAACTGATAATTATTCTGTCGCAAGTCACGTAAATGCGCTGATTACTCATGCTAATGGCAAAAAAATTATTGATGCGGTATTGGTGAATGACAGTCTGCCTGATAATATTTCGGAAGGATATGCAAAAAGTGGTTCTATTCCTGTAAGATTGGATATGGAAAATATTGCACCAATCGGAATAGAAGTTGTTTCTCAAAAATTACTCCAAGAAAATAAACAAGGACTTGTAAGACACAGTTCTCATCGTGTCGCAAGAGCTGTTTATTATTGGTATAGAAGAGCGGCTAAAAGATAAGTTGATGTATAGAGGCGAAGACGCTTAGAAGTTTTATGTAGCTAAGCGTCTTCGCTTTTTATATCTCCCCCTCACCCGAATTTCTAAGTTTCGAACTGACGTTCTTAACTTGAAATTCTACCCTCTCCCACAAGGGGCGAGGGTAATCCAAAATAATCTACAAAGTTGTTTACGTACGTAGTACCTCTCACAAGGGGCGAGGGGGAAAGTGTTAATAAGGTGTAAAGATGAAGACGGTTAATACATTTCAAAAATTAAAAGATAATAGCGAAAAAATTGCTATGCTTACGGCTTATGATTATTCAACGGCGCAAGTGCTGGAACAAGCTGATATTGATGCAATTTTAGTTGGCGATTCGCTTGCGATGGTCGCATTGGGGTACAAAGATACTTATAATATTTCGATAGATGAGATGTTGATTTTTGTTCGTGCAGTTGCAAGAGGAGCGCAAAAGTCTTTTATCATTGGTGATATGCCGTTTATGAGCTATAACCTTTCTGTAGAACAAGGTTTAGAAAATGCTGCAAAAATGATTAAAGCCGGCGCATCCGGTGTAAAACTGGAAGGGTGTAACGAACATATTTTGCATTTGATTAAGCGTTGTGTAGAATCCGGAATTCCTGTTCTCGGTCATTTGGGCTTTACACCGCAATTGATGAACACAATTGGGGGACATAAGATTCAAGGTAAAACGAAAGACAAAGTGGAAGAAATTCTAAAAAGTGCTAAAAAATTAGAAGAGGCTGGATGTTTTGCGGTTGTTCTAGAACTTATGCCGGAAGAAAGTGCAAAATATATTACAGAAAATCTGAATATTCCAACTATTGGTATTGGTGCAGGAAAATATTGTTCGGGTCAAATTGTTGTTACGGACGATATATTGGGTAAGTTTACAGACTTTGCTCCAAAATTTGTTAAAAAGTATGCCGATTTACATGATGTTGTTTTGAATGCAGCAGAAGAATATATTGGTGAGGTTAAAAACGAACTGTTCCCTTCTGAGAAGGAATCATTTTTTGCTTAATGGGATATGTTGCAAATTGGATTTTTAAATTCAACAAAAATTTATTGCACCTCAGCCTTATAGTGGTATAATCAGTACTGTAAGGTGAATTGTCATCAATATATTTTTTTAAGAGGGATAAGATGTTAGTACATACTATTAAGGAATTGAGAGAAAAAAGAGCGGAGTGGAAAGGTTTGAAAGTTGGGCTTGTTCCAACGATGGGAGCTCTGCATGAAGGGCATTTGAGCTTGATAAAAAAAGCAAAAGAAACTTGTGATAAAGTTGTTGTTTCTGTTTTTGTTAATCCAATCCAATTTGGACCATCAGAAGATTTTGACAAGTATCCGAGAACTTTAGATAAAGATATGGAACTTTGTAATTCTGTTGGTGTAGATGCTGTTTTTGCTCCAACGCCAGCTGAGATGTATGGGGGGGAAAGTAAGCTTTCTAATGATACATTGACTTATGTATGTCCTCCGTTTTTCTATGTAAATAAACTTTGTGGAAAAACCAGAACCGGTCATTTTGATGGTGTTTGCACTGTTGTGTTAAAATTATTTAATATTGTACAGCCGGATTGCGCATTCTTTGGACAAAAAGATGCTCAACAGGTAATTATAATTAAAAAAATGGTTAATGATTTGAATGTACCGATTGAAATCATTCAATGTCCGATTGTTAGAGAAAAATCAGGACTTGCGTTAAGTTCTAGAAATAAATATTTATCTGAACAAGGTAAAAAGGATGCTCTTGTTTTAAGTTCAATTTTAAATAATATTAAAAATTGCTACAAAAAGGGTATTACTGATGTTTCAGCTTTGAAAGAAACAGCATATTCTTTTTTAACAGATAAACACGATATGGAATATTTAGAAATTTTAGATAAAAATACGCTTGAAGAACAAGTTAATGCAAATGACGATTCTATAGCTTTAATTGCTTGCAGAGTTGAAGGTGTTAGATTGATTGATAATATTTATTTAGGTTGATTAGGAGATTTTGATAAATGCATGATTTTGTACTGAAGATTTTTGGCGCATTAAAAAGTTTTTGGCATTTTATGAAAATAGTTTGCGTATTTTGTATAATAATGCTCTTGCTATTTTGGATTCAAAACCTTACTCATGCACATTGGGAATGGCTTGGATTTATTACACCATTTTTAAATTGGCTTCTTGATGTTGCTAATAATATTTATTCAATTTCATTCAATATTTGGGGTGCAGAATTTGAACTCAAATATTTGAGCGCTGTTATTATACTTTATGCATTATATTTAGTTATGAATCTTCTAATAATCTTAACTTGCGTGTTAGAAAGCGGATACAAAAGTACTCATTTTATTTGTAAAAAAACGGAAGAATTGGTAATTAATAAAAATTTGAAAGAAAGAATTACAAAAGAAGAAAAAAAAATTCGTAATTATGTTATAACTGTACATACTCAAATTAAACCAAAATTTAATCATAAAGAAATTAATATTAACCTTGATGAACAAAATAAATTGATGGTAGAATTTTTGGAAGAAAAATTATCTAAAAAATCAGAAGATTATGATGGTGGTTATAGATATACATTTGATGATTTTGATAAGATTGACGCTGTTTTGGAAGTGTTTTTTAAGGTCTTGCACTCAACCGCACCAATAGAATATGCAATATGTGTGCAGGTTTTATCAGGACAAGAGCAGATTAATGAGCTTAATAAGCTAATTAGTTTAAAACATTTTGGTAAAATTACAATGGCGGCTGATACTTCATATCGATACAGATATAATCAATTCCATAGGTATCAAACTTCACAAATTGGAATTTTCCAAAATGGTGATAAAACGTTGGAAGTTCATGAATTTAAAGAATTTTCATAGTAAAATTAAAAACAACAAGTGTTAAAGATAGGGGTAAAAGGAGAAAATATTATGAGATATGATGCAGGTGAAGTTATAACGGCGATGGTGACTCCATTCAATTCTAAAAGAGAAGTTGATTATGAAAAAGTCGAGCAGCTTGCATATCAGCTCGTAAATACAGGCTCTGACGCTGTTCTAGTAACAGGTACAACCGGAGAATCTCCGACTTTAACTCATGAAGAAGAAATTGAGATTTTAGGCAGTGCAAAACGTGGTGTTGGCAGTAATGGTAAAGTTATTATGGGAACCGGTTCAAATTCTACAGAAACTGCTGTTAAGATGGCGAAACTAGCTGAAAAAGAAGGTGTTGACGCAATTTTAACAGTTGTTCCATATTATAATAAACCATCTCAAGCCGGTATGATTGAACACTTTTCTGCAATAGCAGAAGCTGTTGAACTTCCGGTTATTTTGTACAACATTCCATCAAGAACCGGTGTAAATATGAGTGTTGATACGGTAAAAACTTTGGCAAGAAAATATGAAAACATTGTAGCTTTGAAACAAAGTTTTGGCGATATGGATATTATTACTGACTTAAAAATGAATTGTCCAAAAGATTTTGCAATTTATTCGGGTGATGACAGTTTAACATTACCAATGCTTTCAGTTGGCGCACATGGCGTAATTTCTGTAGCATCTCACCTTTTTGGTACAGAAATTAAGTCTATGATTAGAAACTTTAAAACAGGTGATGCTATGACAGCTAGAAATATGCACCAAAAACTTTATCCGATATTCAAAAAATTGTTTATGGCGCCAAATCCTGTTCCTGTGAAAGCTGCTCTTGCATACAAAGGTTTGATAGAAGAATATGTAAGAAGACCGCTCGTAGAACTTACAAAAGCAGAAAAAGCAGATTTAATCTTTACCCTTGATTCTATTTAGTCGGTTGGGCAAGATTAAATTTTTCAGACTTGAGATAATATAAAAAATAATATTTTAATAAGGAGTACATATAAAAATGAAAAACAAGCTAATTTTGTTTTGGATGATTGTGGCAATCGTTATTGCAAGTATTGCCGTGATTATTACAAAACCGACAAAACTTGGGCTCGATTTGGTTGGAGGTTCCAGACTTGTATTAGAAGCTCAAACAAGTGATACGATTGCTCAAATCACACCTGATATGATGTCAAGTTTGCAATTTGCGATTGAAAACAGAGTTAATAAACTCGGTGTATCAGAAACAGTCGTTCAAAGAGCCGGTGACAAACGTTTGGTAGTAGAAATTCCTGACGTTTCAGACTTGAATCAAGCAAAAGCTTATATTGGAGAAACAGCTGAATTAGATTTCAGAAAACCGGTTATTAAAGACGGTGAAACTGAATGGGAAGCAACCGGACTTACCGGTAAAGATTTGTCAAAAGCTAATTTGAGTACAAATTCTCAAAACGGTCAATGGGTAGTTGATTTGGAATTTAATGTTGCGGGTACTAAAAAGTTTGCTGATTTAACTAAAAAACTTGTTGGTCAACCAATGGCAATTTTCTTTAACGGAGAACTTCAATCTGCTCCTGTAATTAGAGAAGCTATCACTGGCGGAAGAGCTCAAATCTCAGGCGGTGACAGCGGTTTTGTTTATGACGAAGCGAAGAAAATGGTAGACCTTCTTAATGCTGGTGCTCTTCCTGTTCCGGCTAAAATTATTGAAGAAAATACTGTTGGTCCTACTCTTGGTGCTGATAGTATTGCAAAATCAAAAATTGCCGGTGCAATTGGTCTTGGTTTTGTAATGTTATTTATGGCAGCTTATTATAGAGCTCCGGGGCTTATTGCAGACCTAGCACTTATTATATACGGAATTATGTTGTTTGCTTTATTTAAAGCTATTCCTATTACCTTAACTCTAGCAGGTATTGCAGGTTTTATTTTGAGTATTGGTATGGCGGTAGATGCGAACATTTTGATTTTTGAAAGAACTAAAGAGGAATTGAAAGCCGGTAGAACTTTGTTTACCGCAATTAATTCCGGTTTTGATAGAGCATTTACAAGTATTTTTGACTCTAATATGACAACAATAATTACTTGCGCAATTCTTTATTGCTGCGGAACCAGTATCGTAAGAGGTTTTGCTCTAACTCTTGCCGTTGGTGTAATTGTTTCAATGTTTAGTGCAATTACAATTACTAAAAACTTTATGCACTTGATATTTGGTACAGGAAAACTTACTCATCCTGCATTATTTGGTTTGCACGCAAGTGATATCAATGAAGGATATCAAGCTGTAGAAACAAAAAGAGAAAAAGCAAAATTCGGTATATTAGACTAGAGGGGTAAGTGGAAAAGATGAATAAAAGTTACTTTTCCATAAACCTTGAAACTTAAAAAAGGAAACATAGATTATGAAATTAAATATCGTAAAATATAGATTTTTATGTCTGGCTCTATCCGCAGTATTATTACTTCCTGGGATAGCTGCTATGATTTATTCTACAATTACTTATCCAACTCACACTCCGCTTAAGGTTGGTATTGATTATACAGGCGGAACAACTTTGCAGTATGGTGTAAAGGAAGATATTTCTAACGAAAAGCTTGCGGATGTTAGAAAAAATCTTGAAGATGGTGGAATTGAAAGCCCATATTTGCAAATTATTAATGTGAATTCTCAACAAAGTACTGATTTAAAATCAATACTTTCAATCAGAACAAAGTTTATTGAAGAAGGTTCTGCAGATCAAGATAATATTACAACAATTATGAATAAAGAATTCAAATCTCCGGAGTTGGTACAAGTATCTTCCGTTGGTCCTACTTTGGGGATGGAATTATTTAAAAACTCTTTAATTGCTTTATCTTTAGCGCTATTGGGTATTATTGCGTATTTAACAATGAGATTTCAATTTGATTATGCCCTTGCGGCAATCTTAGGGCTTGTACACGATACATTATTTGTTTGTGGTGTATTTTCACTCTTAGGTCTTTTCTATGATGTACAAATTGATGCATTGTTTGTAACAGCATTGTTAACTGTAATTGGTTTCTCTGTTCACGATACGATTGTTGTATTTGATAGAGTTCGTGAAAACTTGAAATACTATTCTAAAAAAATGACTTTTGGCGAAATTATGAACGCAAGTATTAACCAAACTCTTGCAAGAAGTATTAATACTTCTCTTACAACATTGATTACGTTGTTGGCTTTATACTTCTTGGGTGGTGTAACGACTAGAGATTTTGTTCTTGCAATGATTTTGGGTATTGCTATCGGAACTTATTCGAGTATATTCTTCTGCTCAACTCTTGTTGATATTTGGGAAGATAAAAAAGTTACGGACAAAGTTGCAGCTTAGTTAATGAAAATAAGAAGGAAGGTTTTAATCCTTCCTTTTTTTGTATTCCAACTAGCAAAAAAATTTTTTACGCATTTTATAACATTAGGAATCTTATATGAGAATAATACCAATTTTTCTAAATTCATCTATATTACAAATCAACAATCAAAAATCAAGGGTTGTTGGTAATTCAAATGTGTCTAGTAATGTATCTTCACCTTTAGCACCTTTGGCTTGTGATACGGTTTCTTTTGGCAGAACTGCAGAAAATGCTGAACTTTTACGTAAACTTATGCAATATGGCATACCGGATATGTATTCAGGAAAAACAGTTATTGATCCAAAATATTTAGAACATTTGTATTCAAAACATGCTTTTTCAAAGAGTATTAGAAATATTGTTAAGACTTTTAAACCATTTGAAGATGGTTTACATACTGTAGAAAGACAGTTTTTTTCTATTGTAAAAGGTTTTACTAAAATTAATCCTAATTACAAATTAGCTGATGTTGTTCATAAAATTGCACCGGAATATAACAGGCAGCTTATAGAAATCCAACGGCCTATTTTTGAAGAATTGACTGAGATGTCCAATCTAATGCCAAAACAACAAAAAGATGATTTTGATGCATTGATGGATGTTATTCATAAAAAAGTTAACTATGAACCAATAATGCAGCCATTTAGTGCAAAAGAATTTCAATACAAATTGCAGAGAATTGCGGATGATAATGCTAGTCGCAAAAATCCGGTAGAAATAGCTATTTTGAAAAAAATGATTCAACTTGCTAAAAGAATGCCGGAAAAAACTCAAAATGAGGCTGATGCCGCAAATATCAAATCAAGAGCTAAAAGGAACAGAAAAATTAAACAACAGCGGACGATTATTCGTAAAAGGGCAGATATTTTAACCCAAATTGAAATGCTTAGAACCGGAACGCTCTTGAAATCTGATAAAGATTTGACAAATTTATTTGCCCAAACTCGTTCTAAAATTTACAATTTACCATTGGTAGTGCCTTTTAATAGAAAATCATTTATATATGAATTACAAAAAATTACCGACACTTTAGAAGATAAAAAGTTTGCGCATTGTATGATTAAGGTTGCAAGAAAACTTCCGACTTCTCATGAAAATCTTGCTGCATTTGTAATGAAATGCCAAGATTATTCTTCCGATAAAATTGGTTATTGTATGGTTAACGGTTCTGCCGGAAGCATAGAGCATTTACTTCCATATTCGAAAAAAGGAAAAGATTGCATAGAGAATTATGGTATTACAACTGCGTATTTTAATTCTGAACGTGGAGAACGTTCAATGACGCAGCAGTTAATTCTACATCCGGAAGCTTATGAAAATTGTCAAAAACAGGTTGATAGATTGATTGAATTACATAATAACGGTGTGTTTAGAAAAATTGGTTTATCTAAATATTACATTCAGAATTTTGCAAGAATGATGTACAAATTGTCACCTGATGATAATAAAATGGTGTTAAATCTTGATAAATTAAAATAGTGTAGCAGAAGTTTGAAAAATATGTTATTATAATAATATGAAGTCAATAAAAGAAGTTTCGGTAGAATCAAAAATTTTAAAAAGATTGCAAAATCGCCCTGAATGTTTGAAACTGGTTAATTATCTAATTGAAGATGAAGAATTGCAAGAAATGCAGGATTATGCCAATAATGTTTCAATCAAACGTTTGGGCTACAATGATCATGGTCCTGTCCATATGAGGCAGGTTACGGCAAATTCAATTAAGATGCTTAATATTTTGCATGAGTGCGGAATTCAAACATCTTTAGAAAAAGAAGAAATCGGTACATTTGAAGATAGTATGTGTGCCGTAGTTCTTGCAGGCTTTATGCACGATTTAGGTATGATGATTGGGCGCCAAGGACACGAAGAAATGTCTGTAATTTTGGCAAAACCGATTGTTGAACGAGCTTTGATGGAAGTTTTCCCTCATGATTTGCATAGAAGAGTTGTGATTCGCTCTGTTGTGATAGAAGCGATTATCGGACATATGGCTTCAAGAAAAATTCATTCAACAGAGGCTGGTATAATTCTGATTGCAGATGGCTGTGATATGACTAAAGGTAGAGCCAGAATTCCGCTTTCTATTAATACAATGCCAAAAGTTGGTGATATTCATAAATATTCTGCGAATGCAATTAACAGAATTAGAATTCAACATGGTGAAAGAAAACCGATTAAAATTTCTGTAGAAATGTCGGCTGACGTTGGCTTTTTCCAAGTAGAAGAAGTTTTGATTACAAAAATTGATTCCAGTCCGGCTAAACAGTTTGTTGAATTATATGCCGGTGTTGAAGGTCAGGAACCGAAGTGTTATTTATAGGATGTCTTTAAGTCTTTAAGTCGTTAGGTCTTTAAGTTCGTATAATTCGCTTAAGCTCATATAATATATATCGAGTGTTTAAATAAAAAATTATTTAAATGAACTTAACGTCTTAACGACCTAACGACTTAGCGACTTTATTTAACGACTTAAACACTTTTTTGTTGTATAATTTCAATGTACACAAAAAGAGGATTAAATTATGTATTACGAGGGGCTAATTAACAAGTACAGAAAATACTTACCGGTTACAGATTCAACTCCGGTTGTTACGTTGAATGAAGGTAATACACCTTTAATTAAAGCTGAAAATTTGGCTAAGAAGATTGGTTTAGAGGCTAATATTTATCTTAAATTTGAAGGGTGTAATCCAACCGGTAGCTTTAAAGACCGTGGTATGACAATGGCTGTTACGAAGGCGAAAGAGGCTGGTGCCGGTGCTATAATTTGTGCCTCTACCGGTAATACTTCTGCTTCTGCCGCTGCTTATGGCGCAAGAGCAGGTATAAAAACATTTGTACTTATTCCGGACGGTTATATTGCTCTTGGAAAATTATCACAAGCAATGATGTACGGTGCAGAAATTATTGCTATTCAAGGTAACTTTGACCAAGCTTTAGACTGTGTTAGAGAAATTTCTGCAACTCATCCGATTACGTTGGTAAATTCCGTTAATCCATATAGAATTGAAGGACAAAAAACGGGTGCATTCGAAATCTGTGATGCGTTGGGAAAAGCTCCTGAATATCATTTTATTCCTGTTGGAAACGCAGGAAACATTACTGCATATTGGAAAGGTTACAAGGAATATTTTGCAGAAGGCACTATTAAAAATCTTCCTAAGATGATGGGATTTGAGGCAGAAGGTTCTGCGGCAATCGTTAGAGGTGAAAGAATTCTTAAGCCTGAAACATTGGCTACAGCTATCAGAATCGGTAATCCTGCAAGTTGGAAACAAGCTGAAGCTGCTAGAGATGAAAGCAATGGTAAAATCGGATGCGTTTCTGACGAAAAGATTGTTGAAGCATACAAAACGCTTGCATCTACAGAGGGTGTTCTTTGTGAACCTGCTAGTGCTGCGTCTGTTGCAGGACTTATTCAAGCACATTCTCAAGGTCTTGTTGAAGCCGGAACCGATATCGTATGTATTTTAACCGGTAATGGTTTAAAAGACCCTGATAATGCGATTAAGTATTCTAATGCTGATGTAAAGAAAACTTCATCAGAAATCAACGATGTATTGAGAGCAATGGGTATATAATAATATGCAAAGAGAAGAATTTATCAACGCAAAAAGAATTGTAATCAAACTTGGAACGAATGTTTTGAGAAATGAAGACGGCGAAGTTGCGATTTCTCGTATATATTCGTTTATTGAAGACATGTCCAAACTCGTAAAAGAAGGTAAGGAAGTTATTTTGGTAACATCCGGTGCTGTTGGTTTAGGTAAAAAGAAATTGAATCTTGACTCTACTGCAGAAGATGGTGTAAAACAAGCTTGTGCTGCAGTTGGACAAAGTCGTTTGATGTCTTTTTACGAAAACGGGTTTGGAATTTATGATGTTCCGATAGCGCAAATTCTTTTGACAGAAGATGATTTTTCTCTTAGATACAGATATTTGAGTCTTAGAACGACGCTTAATAAAATTCTCGAATTTGGTGTTGTTCCGATTATTAATCAAAATGATACGGTTTCTACGATTGAAATGAATCCGATGATGGCAGGTATGAAAGTTTGTTTTTCTGATAATGATAAGCTTTCAGCTCTTGTTGCGAGCGAATTGGATGCAGATTTGTTGATTCTTCTCTCTGATATCAATGGACTTTATACCGCAAATCCTAAAACAGACCCTAATGCAGAACTCATCAAGGAAGTGGATTGCGTCACTGATGAAATTATGTCATTAGGGACAGATGCTTCTGAGGGCGGACGTGGCGGAATGAGGACAAAACTTGAAGCCGCTAAACTTGTAACAAGGTTTGGCGGAAAAGTTCTTATTGCAAACGGTAAAATCCCTTACGTTATTAATAAGATTTTTAATAAAGAAGATATTGGAACTATGTTCTTGCCGACAAGCGAAAACCTACCGGATAAAAAACGTTGGATTGGATATGCGACAAATATTATTGGCGGTTTGGTTGTTAATAGCGGAGCTAAAAAGGCAATTTTGGAACAATGCTCAAGCCTTTTACCAATCGGTATTGTGAACGTTGTGAATGATTTTAATCAGGGCGAAGTTGTGTCTATTCTGGATGAAAACAATGTTGAGTTTGCACGTGGTATGGTTAATTACAATTCACAAGAATGCAGAAGAATTGTAGGTTCGCATTCTAATAATATTGAAAAAATTCTTGGGTATAAGAATTATGATGCAGTTATAACCAGAGATAATATTACCGGTTTGGTGTAATGCTTGATTTATGTAAAACAATTAACCTTCGCATCTCTACGTAGAAGCGTGAAATACGCTAACTGATGGCAAAACAAGAGTGCAGTCATTGCGAGAAAATCCGTGATTTTCGTGGCAATCCATTGTTTAATACCATTTTTCCTTGCGGGGGAGCCCCACTTTCCAGATTAGCCCCCACCCTGTCTTGGATTATTCGGGCGAGCATAACATTCCAATAACAATAAATCCTAACGGATTTTATTTCCCTACGGGCAAGCCCCCACCCTAGCCCTCCCCCGAGGAGAGGGGACGCTCCATATTTGTTTTTTTTTTTACTACTAGTTTTAGATTTATATTATTTAAACTTTTCCCTCAACGCCATTAAAACAAGTGACGGTCATTCCCTCCCTTTATAGGGGGAGGGCTAGGGTGGGGGCTAGTCAGGAAAGACTGTAGGGACTTGCTCACAAGGGAATATAACCTAAAAATAACTTTTCCGCTTCCTCACATGTTTACAAAGGTGAGTATATATGTTATTATATATTTAAGCATTGCTAAAGTGATTTTGTGCTGCGCTGGAGAGTATAATATGCAAACTAACGGTAAAAGAAGAAGACATTGGGCTGGAGGTTTCACATTATCAGAAATCCTGATTACCCTTGTTATATTAGGCTTTATTGGAGCGTTGGGCGTTCCTATGTTGGGTCAACAAAAGGTTAAAAAGCCTCTTGAAGTAAAAGCAAAACACGGCACTATCGAATGTATGTGGATTGACGGTCAGGTCAAGGCTTGGGTGTCTGATAACGAAGAAAATACTGCCGGTCATTTTGATGATACTTTAACCGACGGTACAGCGTGCTATTTTACTGCTCCAACAGCCAATATTTATGTTCTTCAAGCTGTAGGTGCCGGTGGTACAGGCGCTGATGGTATGTACGGTCGTCCTAGTTATTCCCCAAGTACTGTGACTCAGAGTGGAAGTATTCCTACAGACCAGGGGTTCTATGCTGCAATTACGAACACTGATGTTCCACTATGGGTAAGACAATATTGGAACAGACAGTGGGATAATAAACGTAATTATGTTGAATATACTTTGAAATCTCCACTAGGCGGTACGGGGCAAGCTGTTTGCGAACCAAGAATTATAAGTTCTCCGCTTTGTAATGAACGATGTGAAGCGAATGACCCTGAGAGGTGTTTCTCTGCTTGTCGTGCTGACTTGCAAGCTAAAAGCGGTGATTCCGGTTATGGTGGACAAGTTACTGTAAGTAGCCCCATTTACTTTGAAGAAAAAGAATCTGAGGATGGTAAAGGCGAGAAAGGACAACAAGATAAAGTTGTATATAAATTAACAGGCGAAGAAACTACTGTGTCAATAGGAGATAGGAAGGCTACTCTAAAAGCTTCGGGTTTTGGAGAAGCAGCTATAAACTATGGTAATGGACGTGTAAAAGATGGAAAAAATGGTGCTGATGCCAATGCCTCATATTTGTCTATTATTGGTATGACAATAGTTAAACCTTTCACAAGCACTGGAGAAAAACAACGTGGTGGCATGGGATGTGGTGATATTGGTTCACATGCTCCGGTAAAAGGTTTAATTGCCAAAGTATATCCAGAAAGTATACACTATTATTCTCAATCACTTGCAGTTAGTGCTTATTTTGGTTTAGCTGGTTCTCCGGGCAGTCTTGCTTTTCGAATTCTGGAAAAACTTCCTTCTCGTGTTCAATTGAAGCTTATACCTGCGTATAAATCAGGAGAATCTTATATATATATGAAAAATAAAGATGGTGGATGGGATGAATTTATGAAAGCTTCTTCCGGTGCATCCGGAGATGTAATGAATGAAACTATACCGATTAATGGTGCAGAGGACTTACCTTTTCCGCGGAAGTATTATCCGGGTTCGCTTTTGCCTGGGACGCCTAACTTGATGATTGCAACAGGTGCCGGCTATACAAGTTATATTGTATCAAATAAGTATGTACCGGGTAGTTCTGGAGCAGGTGCGTATCCTATAATTACTAGAGTTCGTGGTTATTCGGCACGTACTTTGTCTTCGAGCAAGGGTAGTACATCAGTGCCGGGGGTGTCACTCGGCTCTGTATCTATACCTAGTACTACAACTTGTTATGGTGGAAGAGCTCCTGTCAATGGTGCTTGTGGTAGTGGTAATAATAGCGGTAATCCGGGGGCGGTAGTAGTATCATGGTAAAAAAAGGATTCTCTTTAGCAGAAGCGCTAATTGTAATGGCGATTATATCAATATTTTTCGCTGCAGCTTCTAAAATTATTACAACAAAACCAAAACTAAAAAAACAAATAAATGCACATGGATATTATGAATGCTTCTATTCTGGCGGACATAAACAAAAATATGTGCGTGATGGGGTGGCATCACCATTGGAATCCGTATCAGAATGCAAATTTGAACCGCCGACAAGCATTGCTTTTTTTAATATTAATAGTTACAATCCTTGTTATTCAAGTTTTCAGCCTAATATAAGTAATATACTTACAATATCTTTAGGTGGTAGTGGTATCGTTATTCGTTCTGACAAGGGAGTTTTGGACTTATACAATAATGGAAATTGTTCTGATGTACAGGTTTTTTTCAAGACTTTATATCCAAATACTAATATGTATAATAATGGTGCCATTTTAAAAGGTGTACTTATAAGTTGGTAAATATAGCTAAGTGAGGATTCTAATGTTAAATAAAAAAATAAAATCAGGTTTTACGTTAATAGAATTGATGGTGTTTTTTATCTTTATATCTTTGATTATGGCAGCAGCAACTCCTATAATCACTAAAAGAGTGAAAAATATTCCACTCAAGTTTAATCATGGCAAATTTATTTGTTATGGGGATGGACGTTATGAACTTTATAATTCATCAAGAATGGTAGATTGGGGTACGGGTTGTAAATTCAAACCACCAAGAAGAGCTGCTCTATATAAAATAGAATTAGTTGGGGCAGGTGCCGGTGGATATAACTACACTGAACCTGTAACAGAAAAAATGGTTGATGGTAAAGGTGGCTATACCTTGACTGGTGGTAGCTATGGTGATGGTTATACGGAACTATCAGATGGGCAATTATGGCATGCTTTTGTTAATGCATCCTTTACTTTGACGCAACCATCTGGTGGAGGTGCAGCTGGGGATAATGTTTCTACCAAGTATAATACCTTCAGTCGTGCAGGTCTTTCTCGTTTGAAGGATTGCTTTACTTCATATTGGTATCCCTCAAAATGTACTCGTAAAGTGGATGATTTAACCAAGCCAATAAAGGATAAAGATGGTAAGCCTACAGGAAAATATGAACAAAAAGACGAAGAGTATGAATGTCAAAAATTTCAGAGAGATGATCCGAAAGGATTGCTTTTAACTTGTTCTGACTATGATTCTGAATTGTCCTCTAAATCTGATGAGATTGGATATTTGCAATACTGTTATTCAGGGGGGGATTGGTGTTATAATTTAATATCAAACAAGTCTACGTATGATAGAGCTCTAAGTATAGCTGCAAGGCCACCCTATACGGCTTCATTGGACAGCTATAGCAAATCTGGGGATGTAACTGGTTATGCGGCGTCTGGTGGAAGTTCAGTTACTTTAGTACTTGATGGTAATATAGACTTTAGATACTACGGTGATTATGGTTCACGCAATGTTCCTGCAAAAGAAACAAAATCTTACTTATCCAAATTGATAACAGAATATTACCAGAAAGGTACAACTCAATATCGTGCAAGTTGTGCTAATTGGGGGTATTCAGAAATGAATGAGCATGACGGAAAATATGATAGGAAAAATATAGGTTTACCAATTAATAATTCAGATGGTTATCAAGTCGGGAAGTGGGGTTCTGATATAATGTATTTTGGTGCCATTAAGGGCTGGGGTAGCTGTGCTACAAATTGTGACAGAGCAACCGGTGGTCAAGGCGGTTGGCTACATTTTATTTCTGGAGATAAGGTTTATGGTAGTTATTCTAGTAGCAGAGAGAGAGGACTAGATGCTTCCGGAGTCTGTGGTTTTGTAAATGGACCTTATCAAGTATATATCGCTAATAAATCTGATATGATACCTTATGTATATACGACAACAACTCTTAATACTCGATACCATGCCGTTGGTGACGGTGGTGGCGCCGGCTCTACAATCGTAACTTATGTAACTAATTTGTCAGACGACTGTGTATTTAATGTATCTCCGGGAGGAGCTCCTGTTGATAAGGGTGTTTCCACTGCTGTGTTGGACGATTTACATAATGGGTTAGCAACTACGTTATCTTGTAATAAGGGATCTTTAAAATTGAAAGCTCCCGGTGGAATTTATAATACAACAATTACTAGTGAAGTGTATAATGGTTTTAAATATCTGAATCCTGATGGAACAAGTAAAGCTCCTGCTGAATTTGTAACTGTAGGTACAGGCGGAGGAGGCTCAAAATATGTTAGTTCTGATGTGTTTAACAAATTTAATCCTCAAGGTGGTGGCTTTGGCGCCGGTGGTAGAGGTAGTAAGATTGTTGACGAATGTACACAACCTTGGGGGAGCTATTCGATTTTCTTAGCGTATAATACGGGCTCAAAAACGCTAAAAGACCATCAGAATATTGAGAAAGTAGCTTGTGATGAAAGTACACAAGTTCACTACGAGGCTGCGCAAGCCGGTACCGGTGGTGTAATTATAATTTCTTGGTAGTTAAAAAAAAATAGAAGAAAGGTAATATAACAATATGAAAAAAACAGGGTTTACATTAGGTGAAGTTGCCGTAACGGTTGCGATTATCGGGTTTTTAGCAGCAACATTCTTGCCTGTAATAAAAAATGCAATGCCAAACCAAGAACAATTGATGTTCAAAAAAGCATACTATTTGACAGAAAGACTTGTTGCAGAAATGGTTAATGATGAAGAATTGTATCCGGAAGTTGAAGAAACAGATTCCAAACAGTTTTTCGGTAACACTGTTGGGGTAAGATATCGTGGTAAAGAATATACCGGTGGGGATACAAAGTTCTGTGAGCTTATGGCTGCAAAGATTAACAACTCTTCTGAACCGAGCTGTACTACGAAAACAAAGTTTGCAGATAATACAAAACCTACAGGAACTTTAACTACCGCAGATGGTATGGTTTGGATTTTGCCTATTTCATCTTTTGCAGATGAAACTACCCCTCAAGAAATTTATATTGACGTAAACGGTACGAAAAAACCAAATTGTTTTTATAACACAACTTCTTGTAAGCGTCCGGACAGATTCACTATCAAAGTCTACCAAGATGGTCGTGTAGAAGCTAATGGTACTATGGAAATTGAGTATTTGAACAAGGTTAATATTTCAAAAGATGCGGAAGCAGAAACAGAACAGGCGAGAAAAGATGCTGGACTTGACAAAGAATAAGAAAAAATCAGGATTTACCTTAGGTGAAATTTTGTGTGCCCTTGGGGTTGTCGGCATATGTATGGCGCTTGCGCTTACTACAACAAAGCCGGCAGAAAAAGCTGCGGTAAAATACTTGTACATGAATGCTTATAATTCGCTCCAAAAAGCGTATTATAATTCTGTGTTACTTGGCAACAACCCTTTTATTGAACAAAAAGATGAAGAAACAGGCAAAGAACCTGTGCATACTGATGCGGAAGATTCAGGAACAGAAATCCTTTGTAAGGGGTTAACCAATTTTATAAATACAAAAACTAACAAAAAGGACGCTGACAAAGATTATAGTACTAGCTGTTCTTCTACAAATTTAGTTAGCGAACTCGGTACGGATGTTGTTATTGATAAATCGTTGAAAGGTGCTGAAAAGCAGAAAGCTATACTTGAAAGAGAAAAAAAGGCACAATTCATTGCATCTAATGGCATGCAATTCTATATAACAAAAATGTTAGGTCAAGAGGGCGGACTTCATTTTTATCTTGTGTTTGTAGATTTGAACGGAAGAAAAGCTCCTAACAGCATGGAATATTCTTATAAATCAGGTGTTGAAAAGGAAGAAAATCGAATAGAACCTGATGTTTTTGCATTCGCAATTCTGGATACAGGTCGTGTTTGTCCTCTTGGTGTTCCTGAATATGATTCAAATATTTTGACGGCTCGTTTTGCATATTTTGATGACCAAGGCGACCCATTGTATACAAAAAAATCAATGCCTTATTATCAAGCAAAAGGAGCAGCTTGGGGTGTGTATAGCAGTCCAAAAGTCAACAAGCTGCAGTATAATGCTGACGATCCGTACACTATGAATGACGCAATTCGTGCACTTATTGATGCAAAGAGTTTGATAGTTAAGGATTTTCCTGATTTAGCAACTCAGGACCCAAAAGCTTTGGAAGGTGCAGCTCCGTATAATTGTTCGGATGAAGATTTTGAGTCTTGTTACATATTCTTGGATGAATATAGGCAGTAAAAAGTTTTTTAGATTTCGACTCACCGGCGCAATGCTTGCGCCGGTGAGTTTTTTGTTGTTCTATGTGTAAGCCCCCACCCTTCCCTCTCTGTCACTAACGTGACATCTCTCCCGCTCAATGGAT
>URPS01000007.1 GCA_900549855.1 uncultured bacterium
TAAATCAAGGAATGTCAAACATTTACGGTCAAATTAATGCTAATCAAGGCATCAGTCAATTGATTATTTCAAACCCAAACGGTGTATTATTCGATGGCGCTCAATTTACAACTGCCGGCGATGCTATGATTACAACAAAAGATTTATCTGGTGTTAGAGCAGAAGACTTAAATAAATTTGACATCAAAGATGCAAAATACTCAAAAATATTTAATGATAATGGAAAGTTAATTCCTATCGAAATTAAAAATAATTCCACATTTAATGTTGGTGGCGATTATAGCATTGTTGCAGCAGGTATCAATGCAGCTAACTCTACAATTAACGCTAAAGCTGTTAAACTTGTTACAGCAAATGGTCAAGATTATTTAGCACTTAACCAAACCGCTCCTAACAAAGCTCAAACAGTTGCTAAAATGTCCGCTATGAACGTAAATGGAGATTTATATATCACTAATGATGTTGGTGCTTTAGAAATCAAAAACGGCGGAACAATCAACGGTAACACAAACATTATTACCGGTGGTAACGTTACTATCAACAAAACTCACAATGATAACAGACTAACAATGAATGGTGATGTTAAAGTTGTAAATAATGGTGCAAGAGCATTTTTAAGAAACGCTGATGTTAAAGGCAATTTAGAAATGACAAACGGTGGTGGTTTCCTTGATGTTGGAGATGTTCACGTAGCAAAGAATGCTAAATTGACGACAAAAGATGTTTCACAAAACTATGATAACAATTGCTATCAAACAATAAAACATTTTGTTCACGTAATTGGTGATACAAAAGTTGACGGAGATTTAGCAATTGAATCTAAACACAACATTCATATTGGTGGTTATGATTACGATGCACAAAAACTTGCAGATGGTAAATTAACCGTTGGTGGTGATTTGACTGCTCACGCTACTGATGGTCACGTTATGACAACAGTTGACACTTCTGCAAATAAAATCACAATGAAATCTGACAATTTAAACGTTTTGACTGACGGCAAAGCAACATTAACCGCTAAAGAATACAAATTTTCTTCAAATGGTTATCTTGGTGGTTTAACTTCAACAGATGCAATGTCAGTAGACCAAAAAATCGTTAAGATTATGGAAAACTATATTCCAGTTCCTGATACAGTTGGAACTCCTGGTTATATCAATGTTAATGGTGGAACAATTTCTCAAATTGATACTCCATCAACAGCTTATATTTCATCAAAAGCTGATTTAAAAGTAACTGGTGCTAATGCAAAAGAAGTTAATTTGGTAGCTCCTGATAAGTTCATTGAAATCACCGGACCTGATGTTCACGCAGATACAATCAAGGTTGGTAAAGCAACTAATAAGTTAAAAGTTGACTTCCCTGGAAGAGATTACACTCTTAAATATACAAACATCAGAGATGAAAAAGAAGTTACTGTTAACAAAAATGACGTAATTACATACGAATTAACAAATGCGCCAAACGGTTACAACGACGGAACTCAGATTGCAGGCAAATCAACATACTTAGTTGGTCCTGATGCTCCAGTAGAACCGGAACCACAACCGACTCCTGATGATAATGAAAACGCTAAAGTTCTAAGAAGCTTTGAAAACAAATCATTAGATTTGAACCAAGTTTACACACCGGTTGCATACGCTGCAGATTTGGATGACGATCAAAATGATACAGGAGTTAGAAAGAACGTTGATGGTTCTGTAACAGTTGTAAGAGCATTCCCAATGGTAAACTAATTCCATTAAAAGATGTAAGATAATTAAAAAAGACATTCTTTCAAGAATGTCTTTTTTGTTTACAAATTTATAGTTGCCACTATGTTATAATAATAACCATGAAGTACGCATTGGTTTTAGTAAATATAAAAGGGCTTGGAGTCAAGACATTCAGCTATCTTATACCCGACGAGATGAAAGATATTATTCAAATCGGGCAGGCTGTAATGGTTCCATTTGGCAGACAAGGATTAATCAATGCGTTTATTGTAGGTTTTTCTGATTACCTTCCGGGAGATTTTAAAGCAAAAAAAATTAATCGAATAATTGATGAAACACCGCTTTTTTCTATCAAATATTTGAAGCTGTTAGAGTGGGTTGCAAACTATTACTGCACAGACTTTGTTACGGTTTTAAATGCAGCTTTACCTATGAAATTAATAGAAAAAAATGCAAAAATTGCACTTGCTGTTTCATTGATTAAGGAAGACGGCGAAGGTTTAACAAAACGTCAAAAAGAGATTTTGGCTCTACTTAAAACTAAAGGTAAATGCTCGCTTATAGAATTTGAAGAATTAGCCAAAACTACACGAGCAACAATGAAAAAACTTGCAGAAGGTGGTTTTGTAAAAATAGAAGAAGAATATATTTACAGAAATCCACTTTCTATATTCAAAGATGTGGAAACAGAACCTCTATTTGAACTTTCCGGTGAACAAATTACAGCTTATGAAGGGATAAAAGCAAAACTAAAATCGCCAAACCCAATTCTTTTACACGGCGTAACCGCTTCCGGTAAAACAGAGGTTTACTTTAAATTAATAAAAGATGTTATTGATTCCGGTAAAAATGTACTATTTTTAGCTCCGGAAATTGCTTTAGCATCTCAACTGACCAAAAGATTAGCTCGAAAATTCGGCATAAGAGATGTTGCAATTTGGCATAGCAGTATTGGTGAAGGCGAGAAATATGATGTTTGGCAAAGACTTTATAACAATGATATTAAAATCCTTGCTGGAGCTCGTTCAGCCGTATTTGCACCTTTGCAAAACATAGGTTTAATAATTATTGACGAGGAGCACGAAGGCGCTTATAAACAAACAAACCCTGCGCCAAGATACGACGCAAGAGTCGTTGCAAGACGCTTGGCGCAATTTCACCAAGCACCGCTAATCTTAGGCTCTGCAACTCCTGATATTTCAACTTATTATTATGCAACTAATAACAATAACTTATTTGAGATGAGAAAGCGTTTCAATAATTCTCCGCTTGCGAAACCTCAAGTAATTAATATGCAAGAATACGGAAAAGCCGCTTACAGAGGAATTATTTCTAAACCTTTACAAACAGAAATTGTTGAAACATTAGAAAGAAATCAGCAAGTAATTCTCTTGATGAACCGCAGAGGATATTCTACATATACGCAATGTAAAGCTTGCGGAACGGTTGTTGAATGCCCGGATTGTTCTATACCAATGATTTGGCACGCAAGTGTAAAAAAACTCAAATGCCACTACTGCAATAGAGAAATGAGTTTTCCTGAATTTTGTCCACAATGTGGAAGTGATGCACTTTCCACTTCCGGAGTCGGAACTCAAAAAATTGAACTGTTAGTAAAAGAGCTTTATCCCGATGCAAGAATTGAAAGAATAGATAGTGACATTTTAACCAGAAAAAACGCTCATATTGAACTATTGAATAAATTTCAAAAAGGCGAAATTGATATTTTAGTTGGCACGCAAATGATAGCAAAAGGCTTGGATAACCCTAATGTTACACTTGTTGGTGTACTTAGTGCTGATTCCGGTTTTAATATTCCTGACTATAGAGCTTCTGAAAGAGGTTTTCAATTGCTTACACAGGTTGCAGGACGTGCCGGCAGAGGAGAATTTAAGGGTAAAGTATTATTTCAAACTTATAACCCTGATTATTACGCTTTCCAAACAGCTAAAGCACAAGATTATGAAAAGTTCTTTGAAACAGAAATCAAAGCCAGACAAGAGTTTGATTATCCGCCATTCAGCCAAATCATCCGTCTTATATTATCATCACAAAATAATTTTCGTGCTGAGAAATCTGCTATGGAAATTGCAATGCGCTTAAACACAATGACGGAAAAATTTGGGTTTGGGGAATATTTGGAAACGCTTGGTCCAACCCCTTGCGTAATTGAAAAATTAAACGGATACTATAGGTTCCAAATACTTATCAAAAATAAATTATCACAAAAAGGGCATGATTTTATTTCTAAATTTTTAAGCAAAATCACAATGCCTAAAGACATTCGCCTTGCAATTGATGTTGATCCGTTAGATATTTTGTAAATGTTTGTAACGTTTTCGTTATTTTTATTAAAGTTTTTTGAAAATCTGCCGTAATACATGATGGTTGTATCAACATTAAGGAGAAAATATTATGGCAATTCCAGATTATTCAAACATTAAATTTGACATGAGCAGCATGAACACATTTTTTAAAGACCAAGGTGTAAATGTTGCAGCAGGAGATACTGCAAAATTGAATACGATTTTTAAAGAGTGCGATACTGAAGGTGCTAAAAATGCTAAGGGTGAAAAGAAAGGTGATGGCGTTCTTAATGGGCAAGAACGTGCAACATTTTTAAGCAAAATCAAAAGTGCTTGTCCACAATTATATGATAAAATTGTAGATTTCTTTACCACAGTTGAAACAACAGAAGATATTGCAGCTACAGATAAAGAAACACGCCAAAAACTTACCGATGCACAAAAGGCAAATGATAAGGCACGTACAGAAGAAAAGATTAAAAATACCGGAAATTATGAAGCCAATATCAATCAATGGCAGAAAGAAGCTGCGAAGGAAGTTGAAAGAAATCGAGCTGAAGCAGAAAAAGAAGTTGAAAAATTACAGCTTCTTGATGATTTCAGAGCAGAATGGACAGGAGAAGTTGACAACAAGACTTTGACAGCACAACTTGCTGAACTTAAGAACATCAAAGATAAAGACGCACTTGATAAAAAATTAATGGAATTTAATATTCAAAATAGAAATTACGATGTTGAATAAAATTAATAAAAGTTAAAGGTGCGTAAACTGCACCTTTAATTTTTAACTCAATTTCGACTTCAAAATTCTTGCAGCAGATATCAAAATATCAATACTTGTAGAAAATGGCGGAGCATAAGTTAAATCAACATCAAGCAAGTCTTCCACACGCATATTACTCAATAACCCTACAGATACGGTATTAACTCGTTTATCAGCATCTCCACACCCTATAGCTTGTGCTCCAAGAACCCTGTGTGTGCGCCTATCTGCCACAAGTTTAAGCGTTACATTTTGAACTTTTGGCATGTAGCCTGCTCTATCACGTTTTGTTATAACAACTGATACAGTATCAAAACCGAGCTTTTGTGCAGCTTTCTCAGTTAAACCAGTCATAGATATGTTTAACACATGGTACCTAAGTACTGCAGAATTAAGAATTCCTTCAAAATCTTCAACTCCTCCGCAAGCATTAATAGCTGCAACACGCCCCTCTTTATTTGCAGTTGAACCCAATGGCAGCCAAACCGGAGTGTGAGAAATCATATTTATTTTTTCCACACAATCACCGCAAGCGTAAATATCAGGAATATTAGTTTGCATGCGGCTGTTAACTTTGATTGCACCCGTAATTCCAAGTTCAATCCCTGCATCAGCGGCAATATCAACAACCGGACGAACTCCGGTAGAAATAATAACCATATCTGTTTCAAACCCGAAGCCTTTTTGAGTTACAACACCTGTTACTTTATCATCACCCACGAACTCGCTCACTGAATCATCATTGAGAATTTTTACTTTATTATCAGAGTTTTCAAGTATAAAACTTTGAATAAGCGATGAGATTTCTTCATCAAAAACAGATAGAATAAATGCTAAACGTTCAATTACTGTGACATTTTTCCCATTTTTGACAAACGCTTCAATTAATTCCACCGCAATATAACCACCACCAACTATGGTGATATGATTTGATTTTTCCATTGTTTCTCTGATGTTTATACCATCTTGAAGTGTTCTTAAGGTAAAAATATTTTTTAAGTTATTGTTTTTTATTTCCGGTTTATAAGGAAAAGAACCGGTTGCAATTATAAGCCTATCGTATTCTACAAAAAAGCATTCATTTGTTTCTAAATTTTTAACAAGAATTTTTTTATCAGCCGGAAGAATTTTCGTGACCCTGTTTAGTGTATGAATATGAACACCACTTTTTTCAAATTCTTCTATAGTTCTTACTATAAGCTTATGCCAGTCTTCAAAATCTCCTGCAATATAATACGGAAGTCCGCAAGAAGAATAAGAAACACAGGTATCTTGAGTATAAATATGGACTTCTGCATCAGGCAAAAGTCTTTTTGACTTAGCTGCAGCCTTCGCACCTGCTGCAACTCCACCAATAATTATAATTTTCATACTCAAATTATGATATTAAGTGAAAATTTATACAATTAGACAAGTCGATATTCATTAGAAAAGGTGGGAACCGCTTACGCTTTTCCCACCCTACACAATTTTGATTATATATTTTTTATTTTCTTAAGAGTTTTGTAATCCTCTCTTGAATTCTTCCGGTCTGCTTGAACGAGCAAGAGCGTCTTCAAGAGTAATTTTCTTTCTCATATACAAATCACGTAATGACATTTCTAATGTTTGCATACCAAAACCTGAGTTTGTTTGCATTGTAGAATAAATCTGAGCTGCTTTTGCTTCTCTAATTAAGTTTGCAATTGCAGGAATTACTAACATAACTTCTTGAGCCATTACACGACCTTGTTTAGAACCATCAGCTTGAAGAAGTGGCAACAATGTTTGTGAGAATACAGCTACTAATGAGTTAGAAAGCTGAACTCTTACTTGCTGTTGTTGACCTTCAGGGAATACGTCGATGATACGGTCAATTGTTTGAGAAGCTGAAGATGTGTGCAAAGTACCGAATACTAAGTGACCTGTTTCAGCAGCAGTCAATGCTAACCTGATTGTATCCAAATCACGCATCTCACCTACCAGAATGATATCCGGATCTTCACGAAGGGCTGACTTCAATGCGTTTGCGAAACTTCTTGTATCTTGACCAAGTTCTCTTTGGTGAATGATTGAACGTTTTGACGGATGAATAAATTCGATTGGGTCTTCAATTGTCAAAATGTGTTCTGAACGTGTTTCGTTAATATAGTTAATCATTGCAGCCAAGGTAGTTGATTTACCAGAACCGGTAGGTCCGGTTACTAGAACTAAGCCACGAGGTTTTTCTGCGATTTTTCTAACAGTATCAGATAAACCCAATTCCTTGAAAGAAGGAACTTTTGATGCAATTACACGGAATGCAGCTGCATAATTCCCTCTATCTTTATAAATATTAACCCTGAAACGACTTAAACCTTGAATTCCGTATGAAAAGTCAAGTTCCCAGTCTTGTTCAAGTTTACGTCTTTGTTCTTTATTTAACATTGGGAACAAAAGCAATTCAACTTCTTCCGGTTTAAGAGCTGGAACATCCATTCTTTGTAAATTACCATCAATACGAACAACCGGAGGTAAGCCAGCAGAAATGTGTAAATCAGAACCTCTCTGTTTTACAACGACTTCTAAATATTTCTCTATAAGCATCAAGTAGCCCTCATTCTATCTTATTGCGGATTATAAGTCCGCTTCATAGCACTATTTTACATAAAAAACTATATCATAAAAATAAAGAATTGTAAACTTTTTATATAACGAAAAACAAATGATGGTACTATTGCACCATCATTAAATAATTTTTTACTTAAAACTTCTAATCTACCCAAGTAATGCTTCATTGATAGCTTTTGCAGCTTTTTTCCCAGCACCCATTGCGTTGATTGCGTTTGAAGTTCCAACCGGAGCTACGTCACCACCCGCAAAAATTCTAGGAATTGAAGTTTCTCTTGTTTCAGAATCAACGGAGAAATAACCTTTTGGGTCCAATTCAAAAATAATTCCATCTTGTTGAGCTGATTTCTGGATGATAGGGTTTGGTCCGGTTCCTAATGCAACAATTACAGAATCAACATCCAAATCAACGTATCTTCCAGTGCCAACCGGTCTGCGTCTTCCGGATTCGTCCGGTTCACCAAGTTCCATTACTTCAAATTTCATTCCGTTTACATAGCCGTCTTTGTCATATATTTCAATTGGAGCATGCAAGAATACAAAGTTAACACCTTCTTCTTTAGCGTGGCGAATTTCTTCTAATCTGGCAGGAAGTTCAGCTTCTGTTCTTCTATATACTATATAAACTTTCTCAAAACCAACTCTTACTGCGGTTCTTGCAGCATCCATCGCAACGTTACCACCACCAATTACAGCAACAGCCTTCCCAACTCTTAGCGGAGTTGCAGAATTTTCTTCATTAGCGTGCATTAAGTTTACTCTTGTCAAAAATTCGTTTGCAGAATAAACTCCATTTAGGTTTTCACCTTTAATATTCATCATTTTAGGAAGTCCTGCACCGGAACAGATAAATATTGCATCAAATCCATCTTCCTGTAATTCTTTAAGCGTTATAGATTTGCCGACTACAACATTCTTTTCGAATTTAACTCCCATATCTTTTAGTGATTTAATTTCTCTATCAAGAACAGTTCTTGGAAGTCTGAACGGTGGAATACCATATCTCAATACTCCGCCGAATTCATGAAGAGCTTCAAAAATCGTTACTTCGTGACCGGCTTTTCTCAAATCAGACGCTGCTGTCATGCCGGCACAACCTGAACCGATTACGGCAACTTTTTTGCCGGATGGAACGATTTCTACAGATTTAGCAGAAGTGTTGTCACCCACATATCTTTCTAATGCACCGATAGCAATTGCTTCACCTTTTATACCAAGGATACATTGACCTTCGCACTGTCTTTCTTGCGGACAAATTCTTCCGCAAACAGATGGAAGCATGCTTGTTTGTCTAATAATTTCTCCTGCTTCATCAAGGTTATCTTCCTTCAAAGCTTTTATAAAATCTGGTATATGAATATTTACAGGACAGCCTTTCACACATCTTGGATTTTTGCAGCTCAAACAACGAGAAGCTTCTGCTTTAACTTGTTCTGCGGTAAGGTTTTCTTCAACCGGCAAAAAATTATGTCTACGTTCTATTTTATCCTGTTCTTTAGGTCTTTGTCTATTCATATAAAACTCTCCTTATGCACTAGATAGTATACCAAAAAAATATAAAGAGGTAAATAGATTGGATATGAGGGATAAGATGTTTAGGGACTTTGGGGCTTAGATTTGTAAATATTATACAACTATACTTTTTTATGTTACAATCAATTGTATGAAAAATATTATTTTTATCTTTGGAACACGTCCGGAAATTATTAAGCTTGCACCTGTGATATTGGAAATGAAAAAATATCCGCAAGATTATAACGTTATTATTTGTAACACAGAACAACAGAAACAATTGTCCAATCAGACTCTTGCTTATTTTGGTCTAAAAGCTGATATTAATCTCGATTGTATGAGAGAAAATCAGTCTTTGTCGTCTGTTCAAGCAAGAATTTTAACATCTTTAGACAAAGTATTTTCTGAACAAGAAATTGATGCAACAATTGTTCAAGGCGATACAATGACTGTTTTATGTGGAGCTTTAACCAGTTTTTATCACAAAATTCCTGTTTTTCACGTAGAAGCAGGTTTGCGTTCTTACGATATATATGAACCGTTTCCGGAAGAAGTTATGCGCCAGATGACTTCTAGAGTGGCGGCACTTCATTTTGCGCCAACAGAAGTTAATAAAAAAGCGTTATTAAAAGAAGATATTGCAGAAGATAAAATACACGTAGTTGGAAACACTGTAATTGATGCTTTATTCTGCTTGTCACAAGAAGTTATTGAACATTCTGAAAACTTCTATAAAGAAAAAGATATTCCTATAGATGACAAGTTAGTTTTAATTACAGCTCATAGACGTGAAAATCATGGTGAAAGAATTGATAGAATTATAGAAGCAATTAGCTTCTTGGCTAAGAAATATAGTGACCATACTTTCGTAATTCCGGTTCATCCAAATCCAAATGTTAAAAATAAAATCCATGAACGTCTTGGCAATTTTGAAAATATTCATTTGTTGACACCGCTTGATTATCCGTTCTTGGTATATTTGATGAAGCACGCTAAACTTATTCTTACAGATTCCGGTGGAATTCAAGAAGAAGCGCCATCTTTTGCTTGTCCGACTCTCGTTATGAGATACGAAACTGAACGTAAAGAAGGTGTTGAAGCTGGTGTTTCAAAACTTGTTGGTGCTGATTATGATAAAATTCTAACTGAATCTGAAAAGATTTTAGCTTCAACGAAGGCTGAAACAAGATTAAAAGCTCAGAATCCTTATGGTGATGGAACAGCTTCTAAACAGATTGAAAAAATCGTAAGAGAATTTTTTAAATAAAAAATAGCAAAAAATTTATTTACAGTTGTTAATTCTTGTATGTTACTAAAAACGCAAAATATGTTTTTACAACAAGCTCGATTGCCTTTTGATATTGTAAAAGGCAGTGTTGGCGTACGTAATAATAAGGCTGATAAATATTGGAAACGTTTTCTTAATGAATATGTTAAGGAAGACAATTCCAGTATTGATTATTATAAAAAATGTATTGATAAAGTTTTAGAACCTAATAAGATTAATTATAATATTTTACCGGAGAAAGGTGAGTATAGCGGAAGAACCGGTGTTAATGTCTTTATGACTCCGCATGAAAATGGTGGTCTATATATTAATCATTATGGTTACAAAATTAGTTTACCGATTGATGAGGCGACTAATCTTATAAAGAACCCGAAAACCGCAGCGCATGAGGCAAGACATTTGTTTGATTATCTTTTTCAGCCCAAGATTGCAGCTTTAAGAGCAAAATACTTGGTGAATAATAGAGAATGTGATGCGGATGTTGATGATTTGAGGACAAATATTTTAGAAACTATTTTAGCAAAATTTAAGAAAAATATTTTTGAAAAAAATGCTAATGATATTATAGATACTCTTCCCAAAGATGTTGCAATTGAGGCTTTGCAAAAATGCAAATATTCTTTAAAAACAGAGAAAAATGCGTATAAGGGAGAAATTTTGTATTTACTAAAAACAAATCCTCTAAAAAACATAAATGAGATTCTTTGCACGATAGAATTCTATAGAAATTGTCATTTCCAAACCAGAATAAAATTTGTTGAAACTAAACTAAAAACTCTTATATCACAGGTTCGTGAGGATATAAGAAAAGAAGTCGAAAACAAAAATTAATCTCTGGTTGGCTTGTAAATTTCATTTCCACTATTTACGTAATCTTCCAAAACCTTTGCGCCGTTTGCTTGTTCAATATTGCCGTAAACCGTAATACCACGTTTTTTAAATTCGTTTATCCAGTTTGGCTTATAACCTTCATCAAAGCCGGTAATTTTTTCAACTTCGCTTGATGGCACACCAAAATATACAGTCTTTACACCTGACCACATAATTGCACCTGCGCACATAATGCAAGGTTCTGCATTTACGTATAATGTAAGATTTTCCGGAGCAAGGTTATATTCTTTATACAAAGCGTGTGCTTTTCTTAATGTGTTAACTTCTGCGTGATAAATGCAGCACTTATCTTCTACTACGCTATTTGATGAGGCAACTACTAAATTTCCGTTAGCATCATACAATTCTGCGTAAAAAGGACCTTTGCCGTTTTTAACTCCTTCTGCCGTTTTTTGATGAACTCCTCGCATTATTTGCTGCGCTTTTGCTAAATCTTCACTCTGGATTGGTGAATTTGCGACAATATTCATTTTTTTCAAATCTTTTATGGACAATTCTTGCGCCTGTACTGATAGCGCTAAGAATAATAAACCTAGTATAATAATTGTTTTTTTCATAATTTCCCCCATATCCATAATAACATGAAAGAGGATGTTATAGGTACATTCTATGCACCTATAACTTTTCAATAGAAGATTTTCGACATTTGTGCTAATTTAATTATTAATAAGGTGAATTATGGTTGATAAAATTAAAGTTCGTGGAGCAAGAGTTCATAATCTCAAAAATATTAATGTCGATATACCACTAAATAAAATAGTTGGTATTGCAGGTGTTTCCGGCTCAGGAAAATCATCACTTGCACTAGGAGTTTTGTATTCAGAAGGTTCTAGAAGATATTTAGAAGCCCTTTCAACATATACAAGACGAAGAATGACACAAGCTGAAAAAGCGCTTGTGGATGAGATTTTGTATGTTCCTGCGGCTCTTGCTTTGCACCAAAGACCTGCAGTCCCAGGGATAAGAAGTACTTTTGGTACGGGAACGGAATTATTAAACAGTCTTAGGTTAATGTTTTCAAGGCTGGCGGAACATTGTTGCCCAAACGGGCATTATCATAAGCCGACTCTTGCTATAGCTGCTGAACAAGAATTAATTTGCCCTGTATGTAACACACACTTTTATGCGCCATCTGCAGAAGAACTTGCGTTTAATAGTCAAGGTGCGTGTAAAACTTGTGGCGGAACCGGAATTGTGAGAACTGTTGACGAATCAACTCTTATACCGGACGAATCTTTAGCTATTGATGAAGGTGCGGTAGCTCCTTGGGGAACACTGATGTGGTCTTTGATGACAGATGTTTGTCGAGAAATGGGAGTTAGAACAAATGTGCCGTTTAAGGATTTGACAGACAAAGAAAAAGATATTGTTTACCATGGACCGGCAGAAAAGAAACATATATTTTATAAAGCTAAAAATACAAATCAGGCAGGAGAATTAGATTTTACATACTATAATGCAGTTTATACAGTAGAAAATGCTCTAGCCAAAGTTAAAGACGAAAAGAGCATGAAACGTGTAGAAAAGTTTTTGAGACAAGATGTTTGCCCTGATTGCCATGGTACACGATTGTCAGAACGTGCTCGTTTACCAAAGTTAAGAGGCATATCGCTTGCGGAAGCTTGCACAATGACACTTGTAGATTTAGTTGAGTGGGTACAGGGAGTTCCGGAAACATTGCCGCAGGAAATGCGCTCAATGGCAGAAAGTATTTGCGAATCATTTTTAACGGTAGCAAAAAGGCTTATGGACTTGGGGCTTGGATATTTAACACTTGATAGAGCCGCTTCTACGCTTTCAACCGGTGAAAGACAGCGTATGCAGCTTGCTCGAGCTGTTAGAAATCGTACAACCGGAGTTTTATATGTACTAGACGAACCGTCAATTGGGCTTCATCCATCTAATATTGTTGGTTTGAATGGTGTTATCCATGATTTGATTGCTGATGGGAATTCTGTAATTCTGGTTGATCATGATACACAAATTCTGCAAGAATCAAATTATATAATTGAGATGGGACCGAAAGCCGGAGTGGAAGGCGGATATGTTGTAGCAGAAGGTTCAGTTGATGAAATCAAGACAAACGAAAAATCAATTATTGGTGGTTTTCTTTCCGGTCAAGAAAATGTAATGGTTCGTGATAAATCAGCAGAATCAGAAATTTTTGAAAATGGTAAGATTCATTTGTCGACAAAATCCATTCATACGGTAAAACCTCTGGAAGTTGATATTCCAAAAGGTAAATTGACTGTTGTAACAGGTGTATCAGGTTCCGGAAAAACAACAATGGTTCTGGAAAGTCTTGTTCCGGCTTTAGACGCAATTATTAATGACAAAAAGCCCCCTGAACATATTTCTAATATTGAAGCAGAAGGAATTAAATTCGTAAAACTTATTGATGCTACCCCAATCGGGATAAATGTTCGTTCAACAGTTGCAACTTATGCCAACATTCATGATGAATTAAGAAAAGTTTATGCTAAAAACCCGAAGGCAAAAGAATTAGGGTATAAAGCCGGAGATTTTTCTTACAATACCGGAAAATTACGCTGTCCGGTTTGTGATGGCACAGGTGAAATTAATCTTGATGTACAATTCTTGCCGGATGTTGATATTCCTTGTCCGGAATGTAATGGTTCGAGGTATGCTAAAGCAGTTGATAATATCAAATACAACGGATATTCTTTAGCTGAATTGATGTCAATGGACGTAGAAAAAGCTATTGATGTTTGCAAAGATTTGAATATTGTGAAACAAAGATTGGAAATCCTAAGAGATTTAGGACTAGGATACTTAACTCTTGGAGAAGATACTCCGAGTCTTTCCGGTGGCGAAGCTCAGAGATTGAAGTTAGCAAGTGAGATGAGAAAATCACAATCGGACTCAGTTTTTGTATTTGATGAGCCGACTATTGGACTTCATCCAAAAGATGTTAGAACGCTCCTTCTTGTATTTCAAAAATTGATTGATAATGGAGCGACTGTTATTGTAATTGAACACGACTTAGATGTTATTAGAAATGCTGACTATATAATTGACATGGGGCCTGAAGGCGGTGAAGCAGGCGGTGAGATTGTTTTTAGCGGAAGTGTCGATGCGTTAAAACTTTGTAAAAATTCAAAGACCGCAAAATTTATTTAAAAATTTGTTTTAACATTTCTTAAAATATAACTTTTTTTTCTTTATGTTTATTCTAGAATAGACAAAATATTATTTTTCTATCACAAACAACCAGCGATGTGTATTATAAATTATGCGAGAAAAGGAGGTTATTAATGAGAATATCACCAATCAAAAGTTTTACAAATCCTACAAATAAATCATTCAAGGGATACACAGTACATGACAAGACACCTTACCAATTTTGTGAACCGGAAACACACCGTAGGGCAGCAATGGGAACCGGTCGCCCGATGGAAAAAACACTAGGGAGTTTTCACAGTAATATAACCGGTGACGTTTATTATGCAGATCCTTTGGAGAAGGTAAGTGATGAAATTAGAGAGAGGGTTGATTATGTTGTTTATGACAATGAACCCCCATTCCCTGATATAGAAAGGGAAGTAAGTAAAAATTACTTCGAACCAATGCCATTCGGTTCCGGAGTAGAAGGAAAATTTGATGACTTTAGAGAGTATTTTTATCGATTAGAAATGGCTGATAGTAAGACAGTCGGCGAATATGAGAGAAAAATTTGGAGTAATATTGATCCGCAAGACTCCAAAGAAAAGTCCGCATACTTTCAAGCTCATGTAAGAGATGCAAAATATAATCAAGAAACAGCAGCAAATTGCTTAAATATATTCTTAGAATCTCGAGATTTGAGATCGAAAAAAGATAATATTTATATGCAAGCATATCGCCAGAATAAGGTTTTAGATTTTTATAATAAAGAAGTTTCTCTTGCAGCATCAGAACTCAAAAATAGAGAAGGACTAGACTCTAATTTGAATTCTAAGATAAAAGGATTAGAAGAGCGAAAGGCAAATTATACGCAAATTTTAGCCCAATTAGATGCAAGTAATAATGCTGATAAAGCTACAATTAATAATCTTGCAAAGATTGTAGAAAATAATAAAAACGCTGATGACAATTGGCACTGGGAACGTGGAATGACTAAATTTTTATCAAAACCAACGACAGTTGAAGGTTATGAAAATGCGAAAAAAGAATTCACTCAAAGCCAAGTAGCAGAGAATAAAGAAAAAGAAACAATTATAGCTAGCATAAAGAATTTGGACGAAGCAATTAAGAGTTATAAAGAAAAAGTAGAAGAAAATAAGGCTCTTATCAAGAAAATTAGTGATTATGCAAATAAATTGCCAGAGATTATTTTAAAAGAAAAAGAAAAAGCTGCACTGTATGTTAAACAATTTGAGCAGGCAAAAGCAGATTTAATTCCATATTTTGATAAACTGAAAAATTATTTCAATTCTCGTGGAATAAAGGTAATAAGATAATTGATAGGAGTAAGAAATATGAAAATTAATGCAATAAATAATACAAATTTTAGAGGATTATTCACTGATAAATCTAGTCAAAATGGTGGCAATTGGAAAATGGAATATAGTCCTTATGCTTGGGAATCACGAAATTGGTATAATTTATCTAAAATGGACGCACAACGTGATATTGATATCTTTGGAACGGTTCTTCCTGATAATGAAAAAATTTATACCGAAAATTATAACAGAAAATCTGCCAAAGATATTTTGGGAACAGAATTCTATTATGAAACTTATGATGGAAGAGTTAGAAAAACAATCACAGAAGTTCCGGCTATGAATAGAGAAGATTCTTTAAGAGTATATAATAGCAAACTTCAAAAGTTTTTGGAAATGAAATCAAACAAACTGGCGTCTATAGCTCAAACTATTATTGATATACCGAATGGATTTGCAGATATGTGTTCTAAATTTAATGAACGAGCAAGAGATATTAAGCAAGGATATTTTGCCAGAAGTTATACTCTTGAAGGTTCTTCAAACGAAATGACAACCCAATTTGATAACATGACACGCTCTGCAAACAAGGCGGTTGATGAGTTTAAGCAGTATAAATCAATGAGAGAATCTATGGATTTTGTCAAAAAATATATTGCAGAAAATGATAAAGAAATTGAATTGTTATCAGAAAAGCGCAATGCGGGTAAGCTTATTGACATAAGCAAACGTGATACATATGATCCAAACAAAAAATTATGGCAAGCATTACAAAATATAAAGGAAGCTGTTGATAAGTATGTGTCACTTCCACATAAAACTATTTCTGTGCAAGAAATTCTAAATAATATAGGTAAAGATATTAAAAAAGCAGATATTCCAAAAATTGCAATCGAGTATGTTGATTATTTAATTTCTAATCGCTTATAAGAAATAAAAAAAGCCTTCTTTAAAATAATGAGAAGGCTTTTTTTATTAAATAAATTTTATTTCCCTAACATAACCATCAAAACCGAAATATCCGCAGGCTTTACACCGCCAATTCTGGATGCTTGAGCAAGGTTTGTAGGACGAATTTTTTCCAGCTTTTCTTTTGTTTCAGTTGAAATTTGCTTAATTTTAGAATAATCAATATTTACAGGAATTCTATATTTTTCTAACTTTTCACTCGTTTCAACTTGTTGCTCTTGACGTTTAATATATCCGTCATATTTAATTAAAACCTCTGCTTCTTCAACAATATCATCACTTAAATTCAAATTGCGAGTTTCTTCATCGCATTCTCTAAACACATCATAAGTAATATTTGGACGTTTAAGAAGTTCAGCCAATCTTACACCACGTTCAATATGTTCACCATATTTTGCAAGAATAGCATTAACTTCATCTGTTGCAGGAAGTTTTGCATCCTTAAGTCTGGCAATCTCTTTTTGAATATTTTCTTGTTTTTGTAAAAATCTTTGGTATTGGCTATCATCAATCAAACCGATTTTATGACCGAGTTCTGTCAATCTTTCATCTGCGTTATCTTGTCTTAATAACAATCTGTATTCAGAACGAGAAGTCAGCATTCTATAAGGTTCTTGAATATCTTTTGTTACTAAATCATCTATAAGAGTTCCGGTATAAGATGACGCTCTTGAAAGTTCTACAGCATCTTCATTATTCAAATATTTTACAGAATTTATACCGGCTACAAGTCCTTGTGCAGCAGCTTCTTCATAACCGCTAGTGCCGTTTATTTGTCCTGCAAAGAACAATCCATCAATATCTTTTGACATCAATGAATGTTTAGTTTGTACCGCCGGAACATAATCATACTCAACAGCATAAGCCGGTTTTATTATGTGTGCATTCTCTAACCCTGGGAGCGAACGCAACATTTCAACTTGAACACAAGCAGGCAAACTCGTTGAAAAACCTTGGATGTAAACTTCATAAGTATTTAGTCCTTCCGGTTCAATAAAAATATGATGCGAAGGATTTGATGCAAATCTAACAATTTTATCTTCAATAGAAGGACAATATCTAGGACCAACACCTTGGATTAATCCTTGATACATTGGTGATTTATCTAAATTTGCTCTAATTATTGCGTGAGTCTCTTCGTTAGTTCTTGTTAAATAACAAGGATATTGTTGTCTTACAGGACGATTAGGTTTGAAAGAATAAAAACTTAATTTTTCGTCCCCCGGTTGAACAGACATCTTTGAATAATCAATTGTTCTTTTATCAACCCTTGCTGGAGTACCTGTTTTAAGTTTTTTGGTAATAATTCCATGTTCTCTTAAAGAAGCAGAAAGCCCGATTGCGGCACGTTCGCCTAATCTTCCACCGGAATAAGCTTGCAAACCTACATACATCTTGCCTTCCAGCGATGTTCCGGTAGTTAAAATTATTGCACGACAAGAGTATTCAATACCATATTCATCAACTGCTCCGACAATCTTTTTATCAACAACCTTCAAATCCGTAATACAAGTTTGTTTAATCCAAATATTGTCAGTACTTTCAAGAATATGACGCATATATTGTGTGTATTCTTTTTTATCAGATTGGGCTCTTAGAGCTCTTACAGCAGGGCCTTTTGATGAATTCAATGTTTTCATTTGAATATACGTAGCGTCAGCAACTTCACCCATAACACCACCTAATGCATCAATCTCCCTAACAAGAGTTGATTTCGCGGGCCCGCCGATTGCCGGATTACAAGGCTGAAGAGCAATATTATCAACATTTAAGGTACATAACAATACATTGCAGCCTAATCTTGCTGCGCTCAAAGCCGCTTCACAACCGGCATGTCCTGCGCCTACTACAATTACATCAAATTTATTGTTTAAATAATCCCTGCTAGTCATGGCTTGATTATATCTCAAACAATTAGAAATGTATATTAAAAATAAAAAAAAGGTCGGGAACAAGTTCCCGACCGAATAAGCTCTCTAATAAAAAATCTTATTAACCTTCTGTTACTGCTTCATAACAATCAGAACAGATAGTTTCGTGACCTGCGTGTTCGCCAAGTTTTCTGTATTTCCAGCAACGTTCGCATTTTTCACCTTCTGCTTTTACAACCCAAACTGTAATTCCATTTTCTGTATATTCATTTAATACATCAGACGGAGCTACATCTGCCACATAAGCTTGAGAAGTGATAAATATATCAGCAAGGTCTTTTTCGTTAGCCTTAAGAACATCTGCATTTTCTGATTTAACATAAACACCAACTTCTAATGAGCTTCCGATTTTCTTTTCAGCTCTAAGTGGTTCTATCGCTCTTGTTACAACTTCTCTCGTTTTCAAGATTTTTGTAAAATCTTCTTCTAATTGAGCATTTTCCCACTCTTTATTTACTTTAACCCAATCTGCAAGAAGTACGCTTTCTAAGCCGCCACGTTGCATTTCCGGAGTATTTCTCCAAATATCCTCAGCTTGGTGAGGCATTACAGGAGTTAAAATTCTTACCAACACTTGCAATGTTTCATAAAGAACTGTTTGACAAGCTCTTCTTGAAAGTGATTTTTTGCCTGCTGTATACAATCTGTCTTTTACGATATCAAGATAAAATGAGCTTAAATCCACTGCAGCAAAATTTTGCAAGCATTGGAAATATTTGTAAAATTCATAATTGTCAAATGCAACAGTTACTTCTTCTACAACCTTGTTCAATTTATGCAAAGCAAATTTGTCAATCGGTTTCAAATCTTCATACTTTACGTAATCTTTTGCAGGGTCGAAATCAAATATGTTACCCAACAAGAACCTTGCGGTGTTTCTTGTTTTCTTAAAGATTTCTGCAAGTTGTTTTATAATATTGTCACCAATTTTTGTATCGTTTCTGTAATCAACTGATGCAGCCCAAAGTCTTAGGATATCAGCACCATAGTTTTTAATAATATCATCAGGTCTGATGTAATTGCCTAAAGATTTAGACATTTTTCTTCCGTCTTCTCCGAATACAAAACCGTGTGTAAGGACTGATTTATAAGGTGCTTTACCTTGCACAGCCATAGATGTTAATAAAGAAGATTGGAACCATCCTCTGTGTTGGTCAGAACCTTCCAAATACATATCAACAGGAGTGTGACCTAATTCTTCAGAACGTTTTTCTACAACAGCTTTCCAAGTTACACCTGAATCAAACCAAACATCCATAATATCATTTTCTTTTTTAATGTGTTTTTTACCACATTTAGGGCATACAAAACCTTCAGGTAACAATTCTTCAACAGTATGTTTAACCCAAGCATCAGAGCTTTCTTTTTCAAACATTTTTGCTACATGTTCGATTGTTTCATCTGTAACAATAACCTCTCCGCAATCTTCACAATAGAATACAGGGATTGGCACACCCCAAGCTCTTTGACGAGAAATACACCAATCGGTACGGCTTGCAACCATGTTAGAAATTCTCGCTTCGCCGCTAGCAGGAATCCATTTGATATCCTTAATTGCTGCTAAGGTTTCATCACGGAATTTATCAACTTTTACAAACCATTGAGGAGTTGCTCTGTAGATTACAGGGTTTTTACATCTCCAGCAATGAGGGTAAGAGTGGTTAATATCAGCAGCAGCTAATAATGCACCACAATTTTGAAGTTTTTCAATAACGATTTTTCCGCCTTTATAGTAAGGAATACCTTCTAAATCTTTGTCACCAACAATTTCTGTCCAGATACCTTTGCTATCTAGAGGTGAAAATACTTCTATACCGTATTTACAACCCACTTCATAGTCTTCAAGACCGTGTCCGGGAGCTGTGTGAACAGAACCGGTACCGGCATCAAGTGTAACGTGTTCGCCTAAAATAATAGGTGATTTTCTATCGTATAATGGGTGTTTTGTATTTAATAATTCTAAATCAGCACCTTTAACAGAACCAATAACCTTGATATCTTTTTCTTCCCAAGAAACACCTTCCAAGAAGTGACCAAGAAGTTCTTGAGCAACAACATAAACATCATTGTTGTACGTAAAGAAAGTGTATTCAAATCTAGGGTGCATACTGATTGCCATGTTTGATGGAATTGTCCAAGGAGTTGTTGTCCAAATTACAGCATAAACATTATCATTCGGTAAATCAACTAACTGCTTAATTTTATTTACCGCTTCATTATCAAACTTAAATCTTACGTAGATAGAAGTTGATGTATGGTCTGCATATTCAACTTCAGCTTCTGCTAAAGCAGTTTCGCAAGAAGCACACCAATAAACAGGTTTAAGCCCTTTTTCAATGTAACCTTTTTTGAACATTTCGCCAAAAACACGAACTTGTTCTGCTTCAAATTCCGGATTAATAGTCAAATATGGATGTTCCCAATCACCCCAAACACCTAAACGCTTGAATTCTGACTCTTGACCTTTCAAACTGTTCCAAGCAAATTCTCTGCATTTTTCTCTAAGTTCCGCAGGAGTTAACGCACTTCTTCCGCCTTTGATGTTTTTAACAACCTTATTTTCAATTGGAAGTCCATGTCCATCATATCCTGGAACGTAAGGTGCATAGTAACCTGACATAGATTTATATTTAATCAAAATATCTTTAAGAATTTTGTTTAAAGCAGTACCAACGTGAATTTTTTCAGAGCTTAAATATGGAGGACCATCGTGCAAAATAAATTTGTTTGCTTTATCTCTTTGCGCAATGTTTTTTTCATAAATTTTATTTTCTTCCCAAAATTTTTGTGTTTCAGGTTCTTTTTTTGTAGCGTTCGCTCTCATTTCCAAAGTTGTCTTTGGCAAATTCAACGTTTCTTTGTATTCCATCTTTTATACCTCTTGTGTGTTTATTTTTCAGCTTGATAATAAGATATCATAAACAAAATTTGGTATAAAGAGTTTTTTATTTATACAGTTAAGCTTCAACTTTTTCTGCACTAAAATCGTGTTGAAAGCTAACATTGCTGTTAATTTTAGTTAGTGTGTTGGTTTTAAGATTTCTTAGTTTAATAAAATCAGCCATTTTATTATAATCAAAAGCATTTTCCCATCTTGCAATTACAATTGTTGCAATGCAGTTCCCGATTAGATTAACAGTAGTTCTGCCCATATCAAGGATTTGATCAATACCTAAAAGTACTGCAACACCAACAATTGGGATATTGAAACTTGTTAGAGTTCCAGCTAAAACTATTATTGATGCTCTTGGTACACCTGCAACACCTTTGCTGGTAAGCATTAGAGCAAACATAATTACAAGCTGCTGTTCAAATGTTAAATGTATACCAACCAATTGCGTAGAGAATAGCACCGCCATTGCAAGATATAATGTTGAACCATCAAGGTTAAATGTATATCCCGTTGGCATTACAAAACCTACAATTGATTTTGGAACACCAAACTTTTCCATAATGGACATTGCTTTTGGTAACGCTGCTTCGGAACTTGCAGTTGTAAATGTAAGCAGAGCCGGTTCTTGAATCGCTCTAATCACGGCACGAGCTGAAACTCCTACTAGTTTGCAAGCAATTATTAATACAAGTGCCACAAATACGATTAATGCCGTATATAAAGATATAATTATTTTCCCGTAGTTGAATAAAATAGAAATGCCGTTAGAACCAACAGTGTAAGCAATTGCGCCAAAAATACCGATAGGAGCAAATAACATAACGTATTCAGTAAATTTAAACATTATAGATGCTACGGAATTGAGAATGTCAACGACAGGCTGTGCTTTTTTTCCTACGGCGCAAATTGCCAATGCAAAAAATATGCAGAATACCACAATTTGAAGTAAATTTCCTTCTGCCATAGCTTGGAAAATACTTGTAGGACAAAGGCTTAAAAGTAAGTCACCAAAAGAATTATGATGCGTTGTAGATGCCATTTGCACAATTCTTGTTAAACCTGTTTGGTCGGAGGCAATATTCCCCATTCCGATTCCCGGCTTGAATAGGTTTGCAAAACCTAAACCTATAAATAGCGCAATCGTTGTAACGATTTCAAAATATGCAAGTGTTTTGATACCTAATCGCCCAAGGCTTTTGACGTCGCCGTGTCCTGCAATTCCGACAACAAGTGTTGCGAATAAAAGAGGGGCGATAATCATCTTAATCATTCTTAAAAAGATTTCAGCAAGCACATGAGTTTTTATTGCAAAAGCTGGGAATACCCATCCCACAAGTATGCCTAAGACAAGTGCTATAAATATTGCTATAGTTAACTTTGATTGCTTCAAAATCTTTTCCCTCTTTATTTAGGCACACTTCCGCCTATCTAAAAGTAAATTGTATAATAAAAAGATGGATTTGCAAACTTTTGAAATTGAAAATTGAAAGTTGAAAGTGGGAAGTTTTTTTTAAAAAAGCCCGTATTGTACTTTGTTTGAATGACAATAATTTTATATAAATACGCATAAATGAACTTTTTTGAAATTGTAAATTTTTATAAACAACTTTCAAATTTCCACTTTCCACTTTCAACTCTTCACCTACAACCAACGAAATATAAGACAAGCTTTCCTTAACACTTCTTCATTCAAACATTGACACCTACTCATGTTCGTCCTAAAATTAGGGTACTCTAGTCGAAATTTCTGCCGGATTTGACGGCTCGGAGTTAAATTGAAAGGTTGGAGTTCTTAGGAATTTTCTTTCAATTAAAAAGCGAAAAATAAAGGTAAAAGGAGAAAAAGTTATGCCTACTATGAACCAGCTTGTGCGTTCAGAACGTAAAAAGCTAAAAGACAAAACCAAATCACCGGCTCTTATGGAATGTCCACAAAGACGCGGTGTTTGTACAAGGGTTTACACAACAACCCCTAAAAAACCAAACTCAGCTTTGAGAAAAGTTGCCAGAGTAAGACTTACTAACGGATTTGAAGTAACTTCTTATATTCCAGGTATCGGACACAACCTACAAGAACACAGTGTTGTTCTTATCAGAGGCGGAAGAGTTAAAGACCTTCCTGGTGTAAGATATCACATTGTACGTGGTACTTTAGATACAGCAGGTGTTGCTAACAGAACACAAAGCCGTTCTAAATATGGTGCTAAGAGAGCTAAAGGAGGTAAGAAATAATGTCTAGAAGATCTAAACCGGAAAGAAGAATTCCTTCAGCTGACCCTATTTATAACAGCGTAGATGTTTCAAAATTCATCAATAGAGTTATGAGACGTGGTAAAAAATCACTTGCTGAAAAAATATTCTACTCTACAATTTCTAAGGTAGAAGAAAGAACAAGTGAAAAGGGCTTGGAAATATTCCAAAAAGCTCTAACAAATGCAACTCCATTGTTGGAAGTTAAAGCAAGACGTATCGGTGGTTCTACTTACCAAGTGCCTATCGACGTAAAACCTGACAGAGGTTTTGCACTTGCTTCTTCTTGGATTATTGCAGCTGCTAAAAACAGAGGCGGAAAATCATTCGTAGAAAAATTAACAAGCGAATTGATTGATGCTTCAAATGGAAATGGTGCAGCATGCAAAAAACGTGAAGACACCCACAGAATGGCAGAAGCTAACAAAGCATTTGCTCATTACAGATATTAATATTTTGATTAATATATTCAACAAAGGCGCCGAAAATTTCGGCGCCTTTGTTATTTTAAAATATTTGTCAGGCATTGCCTGACAAAAACAAAAAAAAAGAATGCGCCATTTTGACGCATTCTTTTTAAAATTCTAAAACAGAACCTTAAACCTTAGCTAAATTAGCTTCGCTTTCAAGTTGCAATGTTACTGTTGTAATGTCGCAAACTGAAGAAGGTCCAAAGTATTGGATTGCTCCTGGGAACAAGTATCTGTCATTAAGAGCCCAATCTTCTCTGTTTTCTTCCAATTTCTTAAATACAGGTCCATCAAGTTCAACCAATGCTTTCTTGATAACAGGTTTCATTTCACCATGTCTTCTTTCCATATTCATCATCATTGTAAGAGGAACACCGCCTGCAATCCAATCGTTAGCAGGTTCTGTAAGATTTCTTACTGATGATAAGTAACCTGTCAAACCGAAGTTAATCAAAGCAAATGCGTTGAAACCTAATGAGTAGCAGTAATCAGCATCAAAGTTAGAAGGGAATGCACAACGTCCTTCGTAACCGAAGAAGTGTGATTGAGTAGAGAATTTACCGGAGTATTTACCTTCTTTTTTCAATCCTGCTAATTTTTCTTCAATCATAGAGATTAAAAGTTTTTCTGTTTCAATTTTTGATACTTGAACATTACCGTGAGGATCTCTGTCCATTAATAATTGAGATTTGATTAATGCTGGTAAAGATTTGAATACAGAAGCATTTTCGCTAGATAAAGTATTTTCGATGATAGCGATTTTTTCTGCATCAGAACCAGATGTGTATTTAGAATCTTTTTCCAATGTTGGCATAATGTCGTTCAAATTAGCAATCATTGTTTTTAATTCAGGAACGAATTCGATTAAGCCTTCAGGAATAACAGCGATACCAAAGTTTTTGCCCATTTCAGAACGCTTAACAACGATATCTGTCATGTAATCAATAATTGAAGATAATGACATTTTCTTTTGTTCAACTTCTTCTGAAATTAAAGTGATGTTTGGTTGAGTTTGAAGTGCAGCTTCCAAAGCTACGTGAGAAGCACTTCTGCCCATGATTTTTACAAAGTGCCAATATTTTTTAGCAGAGTTCGCATCTCTTTCAATGTTACCGATTAATTCACCATAAGTTTTTGTAGCTGTATCAAAACCGAATGAAATTTCGATTTGTTCATTTTTCAAATCGCCATCGATTGTTTTAGGGCAACCGATAACTTGAATGTTTGCATTATGAGCAACGAACCATTCAGCTAATAAAGCTGCATTTGTATTAGAATCATCACCACCGATGATTACAACTGCAGAAATGTTAAGCTTTTTGCAAACTTCCCAAGCAGATTGGAATTGTTCTTCTGTTTCCAATTTAGTTCTGCCTGAACCAATGATATCAAAACCACCGGTATTTCTGTAATCATTAATAAATTCATCGTTGAATTCAACATATTTCCCTTCAATAATACCGCTTGGTCCACCTAAGAAACCATAAAGATTGTTAGCAGAGTTTGCTTGTTTTAAAGCGTCATAAAGACCTGCGATAACGTTATGTCCACCAGGAGCTTGACCGCCTGATAGGATAACACCAACATTTCTAACATCACTGTGGTTAGATTCTGTTGAAGTTTGGAATGTTACAGTTGGTTTTCCGTAAGTATTTTTGAATAAAGCCTTGATTTCTTCTTGGTTAGCAACTGATTCTGTTGCAGAACCTTCTTGAGAAATAAGGTGATTGATACCATTAGCCAATGAAGCAGGAAGCTTTGGCTGGTATTTTAATCTTTCGATTTGTAATGGTGATAAATTTGTCATAAAAAGTTTCCTTTCTTCTTTTGCCTAAATTATACTATAAATACAGCGCTTAGCAAATTATATTTTTGCAAAAAATTAATTTGAAGAAAGAATTATAACAAAAAGATTATGGTTGAATTGCGCGTCCCCACATAATAACTCTGGTTGATGTACATTTGCCGATAGCAAGACCGTCAACATCAAATAAATAACATTCACTTGGATCTTGGTTCATGAATTTGGCTGGATTTTCAACAATTCTGCCATTCATATCATAAAGGTAATATACATTGTTCGCTTCGCCACGTTTACAAGTTCCAACTCTTTCACCTTGGTCATTGTGAATACGATATGCAATACCAATTGCATAAACCTGTGTAATTGTTGCTAGTAAAAAAGTTAATAGCGTAAAAACGAAGCATTTTTTCATAAATTCATATCTCCTTTATTATTGAACGATTTTAATAAATAAAAGTTCAATATTATCATTTTAACATAAATGATAGCTTGGAGAGAATAATTTTTTTTAAATTTAAAAGAAAAGAAACTTTTTTAAAATTTCCTCTTGCATTTTTTTTTTCAGCAGGTTATATTAGTTTATGTTGAAGCAGTTCAGGGAATTAAAACGGTAGCCGGAATTTGTAAGACAAAATGAAAATCAAATATGGGAGCGTAGCTCAGTCTGGTTAGAGCGCATGCCTGTCACGCATGAGGTCGCGAGTTCGAGCCTCGTCGTTCCCGCCATTTTAAGAGGGTTTTAGATACCCTCTTTTTTAATGCAATAAAAAACGTTCCAAAAACATTCCATTTTGGCATTTGTTTAAGATAGTTAATAATAAAAAAGTTGCCTACATTGAGGCAACTTGGGCAGGTTATTTTAGTAATTCTTAGGTTGCAAAAACTCTATTAAGTTCTTGTTTTACAAAATCAGAAGTATTATCAATGTCGATATAAATATCTTCTGTAATTGAAGCTCTTCCATGACGGAGCAGTTTTTGTATTACTTTAGTCGGCACTCCTTTCTTATGAAGTATAGTTGCACAAGAACCACGCAATTCATGAAATTTCATGAAGTTACGTTTACCAAATGCTACTTTTAATGCTCTTTGAAATCTTTGTTTAATAAAATCAACAGCAATTAAAGGTTTACCATATTTTGTAAAACACAAATCTTCTAGCACACCTCTATTCATTAGAGAAGCCCTATATTCCTTTAATTCCTCAATCAATACTGTAGGAACTGCAATTTTTGACCTAGAAGTTTCCGTTTTTAATCTATCTGTAATTAATATATCCTCTTCAGACAAATTAGGATTTTCTTCTAAGATTTTGAGTAAGTTTTTCTTAGTTATTCTTTGAATTTGGCGTTGAATATCAATCGTTTTAGCCTCAAAATCAATATCACTCCATTTTAGTCCTAATACTTCTCCTTGACGCATTCCGGCATAAAAGCTACAAGCAATAATTGGTGCAGTGTAGTCATTAAACAGCATCTTAGCAACTTCAATTAAAAGTGCACCTTGTTCCATATTTATGCGAACATTTTCACGATTTTTCCTTTCCTTTTTAATATTAATTGCAGACAAAATGTTAAAAGGATTGGGCTGAATCGTAATATCGTTTTTTAATGCACAATTCCAAATTGCCTTAGCCTTTTTCAAAGTATTATTGTAAGAATACACAGGCATTTGCTTCTTTGCTTCAATTGCCCAGTTTTGAACAACTTGTTTGGTGATATCAACAACTTTCTTATCAGAAAAGAATTGAAGATAGTTTCTATATAATCCTTCTCCAGAAGTTATTGTATTCATTGAAAAGTTGTTTGCATCGGCGTATGTTACATAGGCTTTATATAGAGAATCAAATGTTATTTCGGTATTTTTTATACTTAGTGCAAGTTTTTTCTCATCTCTTAAATTAAGCAACTCTCTTCTTGCTTTTTCTGCTTTAGATTGGGTATCAAAATTCTCATATCTGCGTCGTTTATGATTTTCATCATAGATAGTAAAACCATACTTAACTTTACCTGATTTTCTTGTTACTTGATAAAGTCCTTTAATTTTAGTATTGTTTTTAATTGAAACACCTTTTTTGAGTTTTATATTTTCAGTTTCCAAATCTTTAATAAGCTTTTCTTTTTTACTCAACTCTTGTTGCTGCTTGGTTAATTGTATAATCAATGCGTTTATTTGTTCTTGGTTATCCATACACTCCCTAATCTGTAATAAAATTTGTATTGATTAATTCTGTAATATAATTTTTTAAGAAGATTGCCTTCTGTCCATATTTAAAATGAGGCAGATTATTTCGTTGGAAAAAGCTATAAAATGTGTTATAGCATAATCCTGATAATTTACAGCAATCTTTTAAGTTAATTTTTTCACCATAAATTAATTCTTCATCTGAATATGATAATTTAGACCAATCTCCGGCTTTGTGAGATAGAATATACTCTGAGAGATCTTTCATATCAAAAATAGGCTTTTTAACTAAACATATGTGCCGTAATTTATCTTCTCTAAATCGATAATAAAATGTTCCGTAGCATAAACCAGTGTATTTACTGGCTTGTTTTAAGTTTACTTTTCCCTTTATATCTGACTCTGTATTTAACTCAACAGAATCAGAAATTCCTAATAATTTTTTGTTCAAAGCATCGTATTTATAATCTGAAATTTTTCTTATAGCTTTTAATTTAATAGCCATTTTAGTAAAATTGGTATCTTCCATAATTCTCCTATCCTTTTGTTTTTGAGTGAGGAAGAATTTCTCCTCCCCATATTCACTAATCAACTTTTAATATAAGCATTTTCTGCAATTTGTAAAATAATCTGTTTTATCTAACAAATTCTTAAAATAACATGGCAAGTCCATGTCCAATGGCAGTGGAGCATGCTGTAGATATCCTAACGCAGACAGCTCAAATAGCGCAACATGCTGTTCTTCAATACTAAATTCATAATTCCCCTCAAAAAACTTATCACATTCGGATTCGATAAATACATTATCTGGGCAAGCTTGACGCCATTGGATATACATGTCCTCAGTTATTTTAGGTAATTTATCTTCTTCCATTTTGTTTAGAAGCTCATTTAGCTCATCACGAGTTTTCGGTACGTCATACTTGAATCTGTATTGATTTGCATTTTGGAGTGATAATTTAATAATTCTATCAGTTGGTTCATTGTCTTTATATTTTCTAATGTTAGAATATTGGGCATTATCAATATCATAGACAATTTCAGTTTTCTTATCGCTACAATAATCATCTTCGTATTCATTCCCAACAGGGACTTCCAATACATTGACAGAAATATCAAAAGTGAATACATCACCCGTTTCAATTTCTTCCAACCTGTTTCGATCTCTTTCAGATATTTTGTTAGAAGCAAATTCGAAAGTGTTAATATAGTCTAAACTTTTACTTATACTTTTTCCTTTGAATTTTAGACCTTCTAATTTGTTATTATTAAAATCATTAACAGTTACAGCCGGAGTAATGTGAATATGTTGAAGGTCAGTACCCTCTTTATATCCACCTTTCCATCCACAAATGCCTACCATTTTGTCTTCAATAATACCAATAATTTTACTCATTTTTTCCTCCTTTCAGTTTTTCATCTAGTCTTTTTAGCGCTTGAATCGCATTTCTCTTTGTCGCTGAAAAACTATGTTTATCAGCTGTTTGACAGTAATTTATCAAACCGATTAACCTCCTTAATTCTTTTTTGCTCATATCTCCTAAATTTTTCTCTCTCAATAAAGACACAACTTTATAGCCGACACTATCCGGCACACGGATTTTCCCATTTTGAGTAAGGTAAAAACCTGTAATCATTGCTTTCTTGAAACTATAGAATTTTGTTTTTTCTGGCTTTATTTCTAAGTTGTGCCTTTTAAGAATAGATTTTATAAACAGGATTTCTTCCCCAGTAATACCGTGTTTCGCGGAAAGAGTAATATCATCGACATATAAAGTAAATGTTATATCTCTTTTACTCATGTATTCTGCTATTTCATCAAACAAGTCTTTATGTGACAAAAAGGCAAGAATACTACTTGTTGGTGCTCCTGTTGGGATATGATCTCGATATGTGCACATTTGTACTAGCATATTCAAAGCTTCTCCGGTGATATTTAATTTGTTTCTGAAAAATTTTCTAACATAACGAGCCTTTGAATTGGTGAAGAAACTTGAAATGTCGGTTGTTACATATGCATGTTGTCCTGCATGAGCTTGGACATTCCGGTAGTTATTTCCTCCCGACCAACACTTGTTGTATTCTGCACAGTCAAACATTTCAAACAATATTTCTTTTAAATCCTTTAAAAGAAGTTTTAAAATTGTATTGGGTTCTTCTATTAATCGTTTTTTACTCTTTCCTTGTACATAATAACTTCTATATCCTTTTTGACTTGCTTCGATTAAGCTTTTCACAGGAAAATCTAAAATTTCTGCCAATCTCGGCAATGTTGAAATCCCGTATAAATTAACCTGTTTTTCGTTTTCCTTTCTTGTATCTGCTTGTGTCATCATATCCCTTTCATTATTAAAAAGAGGGCAGGTGCGGGCAAATGGGACTCCCGCATATGATTACAACCCGATTGCCCTCGATTGGGGCCGGACGGAGCCTAAGCGAAGTCCGGTTAAAGAAAAAGAAAAAGATTAGTCCTAGTATAGCTTAATATAGTATTAAGGTAACTAAGATTAAGTTATCTTTTTTTACGGAGATATGAAGCAGGATTTTCTTGGTTAAGCCGGCCGTCTCAGTCCGCGTAGGACGAGCTGGGCAAGTTCATTGAGGCCATTAAGCCAATCAAGTAAATCAATTTCAATTCACCGATTTTAGTTAGTCCCTTTTGTAAGCTGTAATCATTCCTTTGTTTTTATTTTACGATTTCCTTTCTTTTTATTTCTGGGAATTTTATATCTAAACCAATTACTTTCAGATACTTAGCATATAGCTTTCTCCTCTTTTCACTTAATAAATTGTTGTCTTTTTCTTTTGATTTCATCTTATGTATCCTTTCTTTCTGATTGATTACATTTTCATTATAGAAATTTGCACAAGTTCTGTAAAAATTACTTGTTCAAAAAAAATATCAGAAGTTTGAAAAAAAATACAAAATTTACGAATCGAAAAACTCTCAAAACTATTGTAAATACTGATTCGCAAACAGATACTTAGATATTTGGTTTTTAATTGGTTTTATACCTTATGTTGTTTTTAAAAAATTTTGAACAAAAAACTTTGTTCTATTAAAACGCACTGATAGACAAGCATTCGAGATTTTTCTCAAATGCTTTCATTGTAAAACTAAAATTGCGAAATAAGAAGTTTTTAGACAAAGTGCTTTTTCTTCTTAAAATCTATATAATGCTATAGAATTTAGGCTTTTTAGACAAGTTTTCACTTTGTTGTATTACCAAAAGTAATTTTAATTAGATCTTTGATATCTTTTATGTAAATAAGTGCATTTTTACATATTCTAACGTATTGTTCAACATTTTCATTATCTATATGCGGTTTAAAACACTCACGTTCTAAAGCCTTTTTTAGTTTATTGATTCTACTTAATAAGTTTCTTTTTCTTCTGTTACGGAGTTTAACAATACTTGTTTTCTCATTCTTTTTCAAGTCGAAAACAATACTTTTAAACTCTCCATTTTCTACAAAATTGACAAAATATTTATTGCTATTGTATGTTTTTGTCAATTCTATTAATTTGGATAATGCGCTTCTACAATTTTCCCACTTTTCATTTAATTGTTTACAGTTATTACAAAGTTTTGTTTTTTGAGGATTGTTTAAATCTGGATTACAACATTTGCAATTTTCTCGTTGTTTACTCTTTAATATATCAACAATTTCATTGTGGAAAGATATTATATCCTTCGCAGAGTACGTTTCAATATTATGTTTTTGATTCTCTAAGAATTTTCTATCAAGATTATTTCCAAAATCATCATACTCTTTTAGTCTATATAGTATAGAATGTAGTGAATGGCGTTCTTGATTTTCTTGATTTATCACTTGGGTTTTGCATTGCGTATCTTCAAGAGCATACACTGTATATTCGTAAGGATCTTTACCTATAGAAGCTTTTTTAACTTCAACTTTCACCAAGTAATTATTTTCAAAGTAATAATAAAAATAGTTCTTATTATAAGACTCAATTAACTCATGAAGCACAAGCTTTATGTTTTGCTGATTTAGGGACTTCTTTTCCTTTATTGGTTTTATATTTATTAAATCGGAACGATCTTTCTTTATATTATCAATATGTATGTTAAAATAAGTCGCTAATTCTGAGAATAAAGTTTGTCCCCTGCCATATGTGTAATTATAGCTATTTAAACAACGATTAAGCATGTTCAAATGTATGAGTAAATCATTGTATGGAATAAAACGTTTATTATAAAGAGCTATTTCATATTTTGCATTATTTGATTCATCATCGGATTCACTTTCAGATATATCAAGAAATGGTAAGTCAGCTGCTGACAGATGCGCATGTTTATAAAGTAACATATAATTAGGCACCCAAAGCAAAATATTCAATAAAAATTTATACACATTTGGGACTCTCTTGATCTTAAGTCCAGTACTATAATTCAAAAAAGTCAAAACATCAGCTTCATCAGCATCCTTTAACAAATTGAGAATTAAATCAAATATTGAATCAAAATCTTTGAAATATAAAAAGTCTTCAGAAGGGTCAAACATAGCTTAATTATACATACAAAAAACAATTCTGCAAATTTTATAGTATATTCAATTATGCCTAGGATAGGCTTTAATATATAACATTGTATCTATTTTTGATAAATCTAAAAATTCATTTTAGATTTATCATAATTAATAACTAGATTCGTTACTTTTTCCTGCCAATTAGCCAGTCAAAAACGTTTATACGTTTGATACCTTCGTTTTCCCCCTCGCCTAAATCTGTGGTTAGTAAAAACTTAGGATAATTGTTCTTAATTTTTTCTAATGAAGAGAGTTCTCTTTCCAAAGTATCGTCGTTTAAAACATTTAGTGCAACTTGATAATATTCTACCGTATTATTCTTTGTTGCAACAAAATCAACCTCTGCATTATAACATTTACCAACATTGACTTTATAACCTTGCCTTATAAGTTCTAAATAAACAACATTTTCACTTTACAATAATAAAAGTTTTAACAAAATGCAAAATGCATTTTACAAAACTAAAATTATTTTAATTTTGCAAAATGAGATTATTGAGGAGACTATAATTGTTATTAGCTATTATATATTTCTATACGTCCTGATATGTCATACTATGATTTTATAATCAAATTATGAAACTAAAAACGATTAAAGAAAAAATTGGAAATACTGAATATACAAAATTTTTAGAAAAAGAAATCTCGATAATTAAGACCAAATGTTGCATTAAACCAACTCATACAATTTATTTTCTGGGACATTTTAAAGGACTAGAAATGTTTCTATGCGATAAACAGGTATATATAGCTCATGCCTCCTATGAAATTACAAAAAATAGGTCTATCGTAATCTCATCCTTGGAACTTCAAGAATTATACAGAATAAAACTTTATAAAAAATATCCTAGAACATTGAAGGATATTGTTTTTGAACCATTTATCTTAAATAATCCAAGATATACATTTACCCCTGAAGAATTTTTTTATTGGATTGATATGCCTTCTCAAATAAATACTAATATTGATTTCCCATATTATACGGTAATTGATTTTTTGAATAATTATACCCAAGAAAGTTTTAGAACAGAACACTATTTATTCTATTCTAAATGGGATAATGATTCAAACTTTATCACGAATATTTATGCTTATGATATCAAGAATAAACATGAAATGAAGCTATATATTCCAGATAAATGGGAAAATAATACACTCGTTACTCCACAAACTGTTAATGATATTGTAGTTGATGATTTATCAGGGAAATTATCTAATTATCAAAAATTGAAATGCAAAAAAGAGTTTTTATTATTAGCAAATCAAACTAATTTTGATTACAGTGTACAAAATTATTGGCTTATGGAACTTGTAAAACTTTCAATTCAACCGATTGATGAGCTTCATGAGTGGAGCATCCATAGAGTATTTTGCAATAGTGATTTTTCTCAAAATATTTGGGTTTATGATTATCCAAAAGCTAATGAAGAACCTTACTTTTTAATAATTAATGATTCTTTTACAAAAGTAGCAGAAATAAATTTTAAATCTGCTACATATCATACAAAAAATATTTTTAAACGTGGTAACACAAAGGCAAAACATTGGGAGCTTGATAAAGAGTTTATAGATAAACTTGTATATTTTCTTTCTTGTCCTAGTGTGAGAACAAAAAATAAATATTATAGTGATAGCTATGGTAAATATGTGAGTACTAACTGGCAACAACTTATTTTTGAATACAACCATAATACAGCAGGTTGGGGGTGGGGTGATACTGGTTTTGGAATTCCTCCAGAAAGAGACAACAATCGTTTATCCGATTTAGAAGCATTGCCTTTTGATTTGCAAATGCCTAATTATCTTAATTTATTAAATAGTAACAATAATGAAGTTTAATAATTTTTACTAAAATATATTATCACGTCCTATATTGTCGCATGAAAACTATATAATAAAGAAAAAGGAGATAAAATTATGGTTACAAATGATGAAATTTCAAAAATTATTTATGCACATATTAAAGATGAATTGGAAAGAAAGCCTCTTACGAGAGAAGAAATTCACAATCCTATGCGCAATGAACGCAAAGAAGCATTGTACAATGCAATTCTTTGTTATGACGAAACAGGGAATGTTTGTGGATATAATATACAAGTTAGACTTGCAGAAAAAGAGGTTTACAAACAAAGCTTCTATCTTCCGATTATAGATGCTAGTTGGAATGGTGTTAAAAGTTCAAATAATTTGCCAGATAAAAAAGTAAAAATAGGCTATGATGGAAAATACCAATCACAAAATGAATTATTAAATAAAAATAATATTGAACAAGGATTGGCAATGTTTCTTAATCTCAAGTCATTTGGTCTTGTTTATCTGGGAGAAGGATTTATTGGTTTAACTTGTTCTGATGTCCTTTATAATATTGCAAGGAATTTTAAGTTTGCCGGTTATCCTATAAACGAAGTAACCAAAAAGATGAATGAATCAAAATCATTTGCATAATACAAAACAAGTCTGAAGCAGACTCAAAAGGCTCTCAGGTGAAATAATGGAAAAACTAAAATTATTTAGTGTTGATTGTATTGATAAAGCAGATTACAACTTTAATCAATATGAAAAATGTGAAATCATATTTAGAATGTTAAAGACTCTTATCCAAAAAAATGTTCTAGAAATTGACACAACAGGAACCCGCTGGGATTTAGATGGTGAATATTATGACCATTTTCTTTTGAATATAAATGGAAAGCGGTTTGAAACAAGTAGTATTGGTGGAGATTTTATCGAGCCATTTTTACATTTTATCTTGCGTTTGGCTTACACGGACACTGAACAACTCCTTTGTCCATTTGTTTATGAAGGTTTAGTAACAGCATTATTAGTAACGCCTGTTGAGGATGATAATATTAGACTTTCTTCCTTCTACGCTGGAGCAATATATAAATATAATTCAAAAGATAAATTTGATTTAGATATTAAGCTTAAAAAAGATGTGTTCTTAAAACAAATTGCTGATCTTATTGAAAAAGTTATAAATGATGAAGCAACACAAAAATGTGAAAGGAAAATATGGGCTAATAAACTAAACTATGTTTTAGAACAACTAAATATTTATTTTAGAAATTCGAAAGTTTACAAAAATGAATATACTCCTAAAAGACATGTTAGAGTTTTTGATATAGCTTATAAAACGCCTAAACAAGATTGGTCATTTGAAACTTATTTAGAAAATGATAATAAGGCAAATTTGTTATATTGGGAAAAGGAAAAATTAGAAGGAAATATTATAGAATATGATTTTCTTGAACAGGATCCGGTAGATATATTCGATTGGAATCAAGATTATACAAAATTGAACAAGTTCTCAAATGAGGAAATTAAGGAAAGTCTTGAACCAGATATGTATGAAAGAAAGCAACAGAATTGGGTTTATGACAATAATACAAATCGTTGGTATTCTCCTAATGAAATAATGCCAAAACCAGAAAATGAAGGAATAATACATAATCACTTTAATTATAAAATTAAACTAGAAAAACATTATTGGGAAAACGAAGATGAATATATAGAATCATACATCCGTCAAAGTTATGATAGTGAAGGATTTTTAAGAGAAGATGTTCTTGGCTGGTTTGATTGTGTGCTCGTTTTAGAAAGTGCCGATTGCGATATTGCAGAAATAAAGTTTAACTATAGAAATTATAAATCTATAATTCAAGGGTTAGATAATGTCTCTCATGGGAATTATTCTCGTTTTGATTTGTATGAGAATAGTTGTAAAATGCATATTTGGCAACAAATTTATACTAATTCCAAGACAACAGATGCAAAAGACATATCAGTAGCTTGCTATGAATATAATATGTATGACGATGAGTCAAAATTACTTTATTCTTTTATCATAAATAAGGAAAAGTTTATTACAAGTTTTAAAAATGCACTTAATGATATTCAGCATAAGATTGATGTAGTAAGACATTCCATTGAAATTGGTCAGAAACTTGATATTGAAGAAAAATTCAAATTATCAGATAAACTATATGCAAACAAATTAAAATACATAGAAGCCTTTAAAGGTGGTTATGCTTGTGTATGCAAAGATACCTCTGAAGGTTGGGGAATTATTAATAAAAATATGGAATGGGTGATTAAGCCTGAATCAGCTCTAGTAACAGGGAAAGTTCACCCAAAGTATGGACAAGAAATCAGAGGTATTCTCAAAAAATATAATTATTTACATAATATAGATGGAAAGTTTTTTATTGCTGCAAAAGCTGATAACAAACAGTTCATAATAGATATAAATGAAGAAATACAGATTCCACATGTGTCAGATAAAATCTATTATAGCTATTTAAACAATGATTTATGGTTTGTTGCCGTAGATTATAATAAGACATATATTGCCAACACAAAAGGGGAAGATGTTTTAACTCTGGATTTTCCAATCGGAGAAAAATTTTGGTTATTTGATGATATTATCATTATTTCTAAAGATGAAAAGTATGGAATAGTCGATTGGAAAGGTAATCTTATCATTGATTATATTTTTTCAGAAATAATACCGGATAAAGATAATTTGAATTTTATACCTGTATGTTATATAAATTTTTGGGGATTTATAAACAAAAAAGGTGAAATAATTAGTATGAAAATAAAAGACCAGTCTGAAGCAGACTCAAAATGCTATCAGGTGAAATCATGACAAGATATGATTTAGGTGAATTTAAAAACGGAAAAGCATTTATACCCCAAGATGATAAAAATGGCTATGGTGCAAGAATTTGTATTAATACAAACGGTGAAAAACTTTTTGAACTCCCAGACAAAGATATGATTGTTAACGAGTTTGAACCTGAAGATGTCGCTTTTGTTATGGGAGCTAATGGACTTTATGCCTTATTAAATAATAAAGGGCAATTCTTAACAGATTTTGTCTATAACGGAATTTATAGCGGAAGTGAAGAAGGCTTTTTTGAAGTTAAACGAAACGGAAAACATGGGCATATTGATATTAACGGAAAAGAAATTATTCCTTGTATGTATGATGATGGATGTTATTTTTCGGAAGGAGTTGCCGCAGAATATCTAAATGGTAAATGTGGCATGGTGGATTGTTTTAATCATACTGTAATTCCATTTGAATACGAAGAAATTTGTATTTGCAAAAATAATCTCATCAATGCAAAAAAGAATGGGAAGTACGGATTAATAAACAAATTTAATGAAGTAATTGTAGATTTTAAGTTTGATGAAATTGATTGTTGGCAAACAAGAGAATGTATCGTTTATCCGGCAAGAATAGGTGATAAATGGGGTTTAATAGATAGAAACGGGAATACAGTCGAAAATTTTATTTATGACGATGCTCAACTTATATCTGATAATGAAGACAATGCCGGAGAATTTATTATTCTTCTAAAAGGTGAACTAAAAGCTATTTATTCCACTAAAAAGACAGGATTTATAACTGATTTTATTTATAATTTTGTCGGTTATTTATCAAATGACAGATTTAGCGTGTCTATAAATAATAAATACGGCTTTATTGATACTACCGGAGAAATTATTGTGCCTCTAATTTTTGATGATTGTAGAGAATACTATAAAGAAGGTTTTTGCATTGTTTATAAAAATGACAAAGCAGGAATGATAAATCTCGCCGGACAAAATGTAATACCTTGTGAATACGATTATTTAGAAAATTGTTCAGAAGGTTTAATATATGCAACTAAGAACAAACATAAATATTTTATTGACAGACATAACAATATCATAATAAATTTAAACAGCGATATGCATATTCACCATTATTATAAGTTCAGCAATGGATTTATTCCAGTTTGGAGTAAAGAATTTGGAAATGTGTATATGGACAAAACAGGTAAGTTTTTAGAGCTGAAATTTGATAAGGATTAAAGAATGGACAATTTTCAAGAGAAAATGACATTTCCAAAAACAAATGATTTTGTAGCACCGTTAAAAAATGGGAAATATGCCATATATTCGGTAAAAGAAGGGAAATATATAACTGATTTTATTTTTGATAAAATTAGCTACATTCCTCATCGTAACTATTTTGTAGCAAGAAAAAACAATCAAAATATGATAGTAGATATATTAGGAAACAAAATAGATTTTCCTAGCTTTTTTGCTGATAGTTTTACAAAAGAGGCTCTTATGCATCATAGATTTAAAGAGGACGTTTATCCTATTTTACAAAAAGGGAAAATTACATTGATTGACACACTAGGACAAATTGTTAATACCATATCTTTTAACAAGGAAGATACCGGATTGGCAATGAATGTTATTATAATTTCACCAAATTTAGGTAAAAATGAAAGTCAAATCCCTTATGTTTTTATTCAAAATGATTATGAAGAAAAACACATTCTTAATTGGATAAAAGTTCGATTAGACGGAACTGTATTAGGGAATATGAAACCTATTTTTGACAATGAAGTAGAGATGCCGGAATTAAGAAATTGGCTTGAAATTAATAAGTTATTAATTCTAATGTATTGGACACATGTAGAAACAAACTCCTATCAACTTTCAAAACTTATGAAAACACTTAAAATAATAAAACCGTTATTTAGTAAAAATTTCAACAATGAGTGGATTTCTACACAAATAATAAACGCAAAAGAATTAGAAGAATATTTTAACAAACTAAGAGATAAGATACTTGGTAAACTTCTTGATAAAATCTTTTATACAGGTATTTTATATAATTGGTGCTGGGATGAATATTATGAATATAAAAATGGTGAATGGTATGCTCCAAACACTAATAAAAGAATTAATGAACCAGCTTATTATCAATGGAAAGAATCCGGTACACAATTAATTTTAGATTCTCCTATAATCTTGGAATTTGCTGGGTTTAAGCTTGAGATAATGTATTGGTACGGAAGTCTTGTAAATATTAATACAAATTCTATTGATACAGATAAGTATGGTGCAGATGTAAGTAAAAATTTTGCAAGAAACCTTATAGGACAAAAACTTGTTGATATACAAATTCATAAACGACAAGATGTTTATTTTATGAATTTTGATAACTTAAACATCAAACGTCAAGAGGGTGATGACATGTTTGAAGAAATTTGGTTTGTTTTTGAAAATGGTTATAAATTGGAACTTACGACCGATCATTGTGATTATTCTATTTTAAGTGAAGTTGCCGTTATTTAAGACAACCATGTCCTATTTTGCCATATTGATAATTTACAATGAAGAAAAAAGGATAAACATTATGAAATATTTATTACGAAACAACAAAGTTGAATATTCCAGTAGTAAAAAACAGCTTATTGAATATATCAAAGAGAAATATCTGGAAGAATATTGGGTGCGAGAGTATGGAAAATATTTTGATACAGATTTTGGGAAATTCAAATTCGCTATTGAAACTCTCGGACTACAATTGTCTGATAAAATGACAAATAAGGAATATGCAAAAACACATAAACACTAATTAGGTAAAATGAAAGAAATACAAGGTAAATATACATCAGCAAAGATATTTGCAAATGACATCTCAGACGGTGTCATTTCTCAGACATTAAATATTTGCAATCACCCGATTTTTGAAGATTGCACTATTCGTATTATGCCCGATTGTCACGAAGGAAAAGGGTGTACAATAGGATTTACGTCAAGTTTGCCTAAAGGTGGTGAGATTATTCCTAATATAATCGGAGTTGACCAATCCTGTGGAATGTATGTAGCCAAGTTGAAAAAATGTAAAACACTAAATGAATTTGATAAATTAGATAAAGTTATACAACAATTTATTCCTACAGGCTTAAGAGGACGAAAAACTGTTTCTAAGCTTGTTCCTGAAGAATTAAAAGAAGAAGTAAAAAGATATAATACTGATTATTTGAAGCGAGGTTGTAATGATGACTTACTGAAAATTGGCTCTCTTGGTGCCGGAAATCACTTTATCTCGCTAGAAAATGGAGTAACCGGAATTTATTTGATTATACATAGTGGTAGTAGAGATTTTGGGAATAAAATGGCTATTTATTTTCAAAAACTTGCGATTGAAAAGAATTTATATCTTGAAGGAGAGCTTAAACAATTATCTTATCTTACTGATAACGAAGGAGAAGAATATTTAAGATGTGCTAAAGTATGTAATCAATATAGTCATTACAGTCGTTACATTATGGTTCAAGAAATATTGAATAATATGGATTGGAAAGCTGAAGAAAGTTTTGAAACAATACACAATTATATTGGCGAAGATAATGTTATAAGGAAAGGGGCAATTTCTTGTAAAGAAAATGAAAAAGCTTTAATCCCCATAAACATGGCTTATGGTAGTTTTATTGTTTCCGGAAAAGGAAATAAAGACTGGAATAATTCTGCACCACATGGAGCCGGAAGATTATTTTCTAGAACCAAAGCAAAAGAGATATTGACAATGGAAGCTTTTAGGAAGAATATGAAAGGAATACATAGTATTTGTATTTCTACCGGAACATTGGATGAAAGTCCAATGGCTTATAAAAATGGTGATACTATAAAAGAACTGATTACACCAAGTGCTGATATTATTGACAGATTAGTACCGATTTATAACTACAAAGCAAACTAAAAGAAAAGTGTTATGAAAAAGAATTATTATGCATTATTTTATAAGGAAAGCGAAAATTCACATTGGTGTTCAATGCGGCCAAGTTGTAAAATATCACAATGGAATAATTATGCTCAGAAACAAGGGTTTGTAAAATACGAAATCGTAGATTTTCGAACTTATAGTGCACACCAATTACATCTTACTACTGATGTAATTCGATACAAGGGTAAATATTACTTGCCAAGTGAAAAAATTCCATATCCTAAAGTTGAGACAACATCTGTTTCAAAAATTGATTTTGTTTTAAAGTTAGATGAAGATATTAGTGAATTAGACTATGATGAAATTTATAATGGTATTGAATCACTTGATACTTTAGTTGAATTATCATTGATAATATCAGATAAGAAGCTCAAACAATTAGGTATATATACAATAGATTTCTTGAAATCTTTTTCTACGTTTAAAGAACAGCTTAAGAATGATAACTTTGCCGTTTATATAAATGATGAATTATCTGAGTTTAAATGGCTTACTTGGATAAAAGATAATAAAGTACGTATAATACAGCAGTATTATGGTTTCGAAAAAGTTAAAACTGATTTTGATATTCTAATAGATAAAACCATCTTCTTTGAATTTTGTCAAAAATTAACAAACAAAGTAAAAGAGTTGGCAGATGAAAATTTAAGAAGATATCAAAATTATGTAATAGAAAAATATGGAACACTTTCCAAAGATTTAATCAGATAAGTTATATCACGAATAAACCTTTGTACAAATTTACAAAAACTCATTCTTTTACCATTTTAATGAGTTTTATAAAACAATCTTAAACTCTTTTGCTGTAAGTGAATGAGGTGATTTTAGCAATAGGAATATGCGAAGATTTGTAATAAAACTCATTCTATTGAGTTGAGTTTTTGAGAATGCGCGTTATACTTAAGACGCAGGTAAATAGATGACTTTAAGGACAAAATGATAAAAAGAAAATCTACATTTAAAAGGATTAACCCAAATACTGGAATAGAATCTGAAATTAATACAGCAACGGCGGCAGAACCTATAAAAGATCGTTCAATAATTGAAGGAATTAAAACTTCACTTAACACAAAAAAGACTAGAAAGTATTATGCTCTTTTTTGCACTGGTATAAACACAGCCCTTCGAATCTCTGATATTTTAAAACTAAAAGTATCTAATATTAAAACTGGGTATGTACATACAACAGAAACTAAAACCGGAAAGAGTAAACAATTCCCTATCAATGATGGATTACAAGCAGTTTTAAAAAATTACATTAGAGAATTTGGATTGCATACAGATGATTATTTATTTTTTAGTAACAAAAAAGATGGCACCAAAAACACTAAACATATTGATCAATCACAAGCTTATAGAAAACTAAAAGAAGTTGTCGAAAGTTTATATCCGGAAATACATTTTTCAACACACGTTCTTAGGAAAACTTGTGGATTTTGGTTATTTCAATTAACAAATGACATAACTCTTGTAATGCACGCACTAAATCATTCTTCTGTAGCTGTTACTATGAGATATATAGGGCTTACACAAGAAAGTGTTGATAATGCGTTTAATAGTCTGAATTTATAGGTGATAATATGAGCAAAACGATTAGATATTCAAGAATGACAGATTTTATGCAACTTCTGCATTTAATGTTAGCAGAACCAAAAGGAATTAGTTTAAACGAAATTTGTCTAGAATTTAATGTTTCACGTCGTACGGCAGAGCGTATGCGAGATGCAATATGTAATGAATTTTCTCAAGTTGACGTTATTAATGAAGAAAACCGAATTAAGCGTTGGGGATTTATTAATTATTCAATGAAAGAAATTGTTGAATTTACAGATACGGAGATTGAAACCATTCAATCTTTGTATCAGAATCCAACAATTTCTTCTAAATTAACTTCCATACTTTGCAAAATGAAAATATTGAAAAGAAGAGAGATTTAACTATTCTTATTTTTTACCTGTATCTGAGCCTTTTTAACAATTTTCACAAAGCGTTCAAACATTTGATGTTCTTGGATATTATCAACATCATAACTATGTCGCTCAATTGCGGATTTAAACTCGTCAAAATACGCTGCATTGCATTCTATATCTTTAAAATGATTGTATAAATCTGCATAACTGATTATTTTATACTCACCTTTACGTTCAATTCCATGTTTTTCTACATTTTTCTTTTCAAAATCTTTAATTTCTTCATTAATTGATTTTTTAGATAAGTTATTATATTTAGGCTTTAATACAAAGAAATGCCTTTGTTTTGGTCCATCTTTTGATCCATCTTTTGATTCATCTTGAAATTTTTTGATACTTAGATATTTCTTATCTGTTTCTTCTACCTTTTTGTAACAAGATTTATTTTTATCCCAAACTTCTCCGTAAACATAGTGCATATACTTATGGAGTTGATTTGTTACTGACTCAGAATTTTTATTTTCAGTTTTCCATCCATTAATATCCGATTTAATTTTATTTTCAATAACAATGATATTTTCATCGTCTTGTATTAAAATATCGATATTTCCCTCTTCTCTAGCAACTACATAGTTTTTTGACAGATTAACACTGTATTTTTCTCTAAAGAAGCTGCAAAAACTTGCTTTTAGAGGCTCTTGCATAAGCATATATGCCAATAAATTAGAATAAGTTAATTCATCTCTTGTTTTATGAATTATATCTATTAAGTTATGTTCTCGAGGTTTATAATTTTCAAGGATGTCTTCTGTTTTTTCTTCAATTGGATTGTTTTCCCAATTATCCTTAGTATCAATTATTTTATTTAAAATGCCAAAAGCATGTTCTTTTTCAGATTTTTTAAAATACGTTTTTAATTCAGTTCCACAAGGCTTATAATCTCCGTTATTATCTTCATTTAACCAAAATACTTTTCCAATTTTATTTCCTTGTTCATCATTTTCAAGAATGTTTTTTACTCCTTCTTTTAAGTCCTCTCTTGAAATATAAATTCGTTTCTTTGGTTTGACAATTTTGTCAACTTTATAAGTAACAAACATAGCAGAGTCATTAGTTCTTCCATCATAATCATTATTGCTAAAAATCTCATTCAAAAAAACTCCGCCATACTTGATTTCATTTGTTTGCATATATTGTTCATTTATTTCATGACGTTTCTTTGCTTTGGTTAGTTTATCCTGTTTTTTATAATCCACTTTATTGTCAAACAACTCTTGCATTTCTTTTTTAGCACACAATTCGCAACCTGTTGCTTTGGCCAGAACTTCTACCGTATCATTTATTCCTGAAATATTTACAAGGCGAGTTAATAGTATTACATCGTTTTTGATTGTTTCAACGTCTCTACGGTATAATTCTTCATTTACAGTTCCATAGGGATTAACATATATATAGTGTCTGCCATTGTCGCATTTTATAAGATTGATTACTTCATGACCTAAATTTTCTCCTAAATAATCACCAACATACATCCTATTTAAGATTATTACAGGTTCTTCCAATACTTTATTTTCACTCATATTTTTATTCTCCTTGTTCTTCAAGAACTCTTTTTAGCATTTCTATATACTCTTTTTTCAAACTTTTTGGAGAAATGATTTTTACATTATCACCCCAACGGAATAAGTGCCACAAGATTTCATAATCACCGGAAGCTTTAAATTTAACAGACACGGTGCCATCTTCATTTTGTTTTACTTTTTGTGTCGGATGGAAATTGTAATGCAAAACATCTTCTGCAACAGCTTCACTAAACAAAAGATCAACTTTAATTATCTCATTTTGATAAATTCCAAACGAACGATTAGCAAACTCTTTTATATCAAAATCCCCTTTATCAAACTTTTCTTCCGTTAGTTCCGCATTAGTAATTTTGTGCATACGATAAACGTAAGGCTCTGTCCAATCACCTTCTACACCAATTAAGTAAACATTATCGCCATAAATAATTCCATAAGGAGAAAGAATTTTATCTTTGTTATCATATTTACATCTTATTCTAAGATTGTTTTTTATTGCGTTCCTTATTATATCCAGCAAAGCTATATCAAACTTGTAGCTTGGTTTTTGGGTAACAGCAGAGCCTTCTGTTTTTAAAAGAATTTCAATTGCATCTTCTATTTGTGTCGAATTCTTTTTTGATAAAGCCTTTAATTTTTCTATTACAGAGTCCATCACTTCTTTTTTATTCTCTAATTGTAAACTGTTTTTTATACCTTCTAATTCTGCAATTTCATCTTTAGAAAAAGAAATAATTTCTCTCAAACTTGTTGAACGAGCAAACCCCCAATGTTTTTCTCTGCCGGGGATTTCAAGTTCTTCTATTTGAGGGACTTCCCATATTAAAACATCTCGAAGTCGCTCTGCTGAACGTCTTGAGACCTCTAATTCTTCTTGAATATCTTTTAAAGTAATTCCTGAATATCTTGATTGCATTTTAATAATTAGGTTTAAGATTTTACCCAATTTAGGATATCTTGCTTGTTCTTCTGCCATTTTCATACTCCAAGTATAATTTACAACTCTGTCAATATAGGACATAGAAATAATACCAAATTTTTTACCAATTGGCAAGACAAATTGAACTTGTATTACAGTTCAAAATTATAATAAGAAAAGTCGATTTCTTCCTGAGAAATTCCGATATATCTTAAAGTGATAGTTGGTGAGCTATGGTTTAATATCTGTTGTAAAAGTGCAACATCTTTGAATTTTTTATAATGATGGTATCCAAAAGTTTTTCTCATTGAGTGTGTGCCAATTGCACCAACTTCCAAATTTAATGTATTTACTGCGTTGTTTAAAAATCTGTATACCATAGAGCGATGCATTCTTGCACCTTTATCACCTATGAATAATGGAGTATTTAGCCTGTTTGTGGTGATAGTTTTAACATATTCAGAGATTAGTTGTTTTAGTTTATTGTTAAGTGGAAACTTTTTATATTTTCCGGTTTTCTTTTCTCTGATAGTAACATGATTCTTATCTTTTACATCACTGATATTTAGAGCAAGGATATCTGAAACCCGTAAACCTGTATTGATACCAAATGCAAAAATCAATCGATTTCTTAGGTTTGTTTTTGCTAAAAACTTTTCTATTTGCTCAATGTGTTCTTTTTTTCTTATTGGTTCTACAAAATTCATATTTACCTCCTTTAAATTTATTAAAGAAGATAAATAATTTTGTGAAACATAATATCTAATAAGACTCTACCAGTTTGCACATCACTTTGTAATATATTTTGAAAGTTCAGAAACCCTCAAACTAATTCTACAACAAACAAGTCCATAATAGATAAAATGACTCTGCCCAAAAATTCTAGGAGAGTCATAATGCCAATATTGGAATGGTTGGGTAAAAATGAAGCAGTGAAAAGTGCTGATAAAGTTCCTTACAAATTATTAAAAGTAAATGAGGAATTATCCTACGGTGATAAAACAGAAAATATGATAATCAAAGGGGATAATCTTGAAGCACTAAAGGCATTATTACCATATTACAAAGGTCAAGTTAAGTGTATTTATATAGACCCTCCATATAATACAGGCAATGCATTTGAACACTATGATGATAACCTCGAACACTCTACTTGGCTATCGTTGATTTATCCAAGATTAGAATTGTTAAGAGAACTTTTAGCAGAAGATGGTTCAATATGGATTTCTATTGATGATGATGAATGTCATTACCTTAAAGTTATATGTGATGAAGTGTTTGGTAGAAAGAACTTCATTAATAATGTTATCTGGGAAAAGAAATTTGCACCACAAAACGATGTTAAATGGCTAAGTGATAGTCATGACCATATTCTTTGTTATGCAAAAGATAAAGAAAAATGGCACCCAAACTTACTACCTAGAACAGAAGAAATGAATGCACGGTATAAAAATTTAGATAATGACCCAAGAGGTGTCTGGACATCAGATAATTTACTAAGAAAAGACATTCAACCTTCTGGAATGTATAAAATAATAACTCCAAGTGGAAGAGTTTGTGAACCTTCGCAAGGTGCAAGTTGGAGAGTAAATGAAGAAAAGTTTAAAGAGATGGTTGCGGATAATAGAATATGGTTTGGAAAAGACGGAAATGGAGTTCCTCGTATAAAAAGATTCTTATCAGAAGTTCAAAATGGAATGGTCTCAATGACTATATGGAAGTATCAAGACGTTGGACATAACCAAGAAGCTAAAAAAGAAGTTAAAACTTTTAATTCTGATGATGTATTTACTACTCCTAAGCCAGAGCGACTTATTCAAAGAATATTAACACTCTCTACTAAAATAGGTGATTTAGTCCTAGATTCTTTCTTAGGCTCTGGTACTACTTGTGCAGTAGCTCAAAAAATGGGTAGAAGATATATTGGTATTGAAATGGGTGAACATGCAATTACTCATTGTGTGCCAAGAATGAAAGCAGTTATTGACGGTGAACAGGGCGGAATTTCTAAAGCAGTAAATTGGAATGGTGGAGGCGGTTACACCTTCTATAATTTAGGTGAAACTATATTTGATGAAAATGGAAATATTAACAAACAGGTTGATTTCAAGACCTTAGCAGGTCATGTGTGGTTTTCTGAAACAAAGACTCCATTGACTAATTATGAAAAATCCCCATTACTTGGAATATACAATGGAATAGCATATTACTTATTGTTTAATGGAATTTTAGGAGATAAAAAGCCTGATGGTGGCAATGTATTAACACAAAAGGTTTTAGATTCCTTATCAAAATTTGACGGTAAAAAAATAATCTATGGAGAAGCCTCTCGAATGAGTCTTGACAAGCTTAAAGCCAACAATATTGTATTTAAACAAACTCCGTATGAAATAAAAGCAAGATAGAGGTATTTATGTTTCAACTTAAAGATTATCAAAAAACTACATTAGAAAAATTAAAAAATTTCTTAGAAAATGCAAGGATTTATAATGCAGAAAATGCTTTTAAAGAAGTATGTACAGTTCCCAATATGCCTTATAAAAGCATAAAAGGCCTAGAAAATACACCTTATGTATGTTTAAGATTACCAACCGGAGGAGGTAAAACTCATTTATCGGCTCAAAGCATAGGAATAGCTTCTAAATATTACTTAGAAAAAGAATATCCTACTGTCTTGTGGCTAACTCCTTCCAGAACAATTAAAGAACAAACGGTTGAAACATTGAAGAATCCTCTTCATCCTAACAGAGAACTGTTAGATCAAATGTTTGATGGAAATGTAAAAATATTTGATATTTCTGATTTTAGAAACATTAATTTACAGGATTTAACGAATAATTTGTGCATTATTGTTTCCACGATGCAAAATTTTAATATAACAAAACCAGAAGACAGAAAAATCTATGATCATAATGAGAATTTTGAAACTCATTTTAAAAAAATTACAGATACTTCTAATTATAAACTGGAAAGATTTGAAGATGGCAATTACAAGGGGCAAGTTAAGTATTCATTTGTAAACCTTATAAATCTTTTTAACCCACTTGTTATAGTTGATGAAGCTCACCATAACACAACTGATTTAAGCTTTGAAACATTAAATAGAATAAACCCGGCATGTATTATAGAATTTACAGCGACTCCGAGTGAGCAATCAAACATATTGCATAGAGTTACTGCAATGGAATTAAAGAATGAAGAAATGATAAAACTTCCAATTATGCTTACAGAATATCCGAGTTGGCAAGAATCAATAGAAGCTTGTGTTATAAAAAGAAAAGGTTTAGAGGATGTTGCAAAATTAGATAAAGATTACATTCGTCCGATAGTGTTAATTCAAGCTGAAAATGATGATAAAGAAGTTACTGTTAATGTAGTAAAAAATTATTTAATCGAAAATTGTAAAGTAGAAGCAGATAAAATCGCTATTGTAACATCTGAACAAAAAGAATTAGATGGAATTAATATATTAAACCGAGATTGTTCTATAGAATTCGTAATTACCAAGCAAGCCCTAAAGGAAGGCTGGGATTGCCCTTTTGCTTATATATTTTGTTCAGTTGCAAATGTAAATTCTAAAACAGCTGTTGAACAATTGTTAGGTAGGGTATTGAGAATGCCTTATGCTGAAAGAAGGGAAAAAGAAGAGCTTAATAAAGCTTATGCATTTGTGTCCAGTGTGTCTTGGCCAAATGCAGTTGCCAAACTCTGCGATAAACTAACAAATATGGGTTTTGATGAAACTGAAATTGATAATTCAATTTTGCCGGAACAAAAAACATTTGATTTTGGTGAACAACATTTGATTCCGGAACAGGTTTTTACTTCTAATATAAAACTTGAGAAGTTTACAGAAGATGAAAAGAAACTTCTGAAAGTTGAAACATTAGATAACGGACAATGTTCTATTAAAATATCTCCAGAACTATCACAAGAAATTCTTGAAAAAGTCGAAAAAAATATTAAGAAAAGTGATGTTCAAGAATTTTATAGAACAGTACATTTTGTTAAAAAACAAATTGTCCAACTTTCCCCTTCCGAAAAGGGGGAACAAATCGAAATTCCACAATTAAAATTGTTTATTGATGGAGAATGGGAACTGGCAGAAAAAGAAGTATTTTTATCTAATGGTTGGAACTTATTAGATTATCCCGCAATGTTTGAAGATGGGGAGTTTGATATTAGAGATGATGGTAGGACTGTGGAGATTGATATTGACGGAAAAAGGCTTAGTGAACGATATTATGCCAATACATTACCTATAAATTTGGATAATGTTGAAACATCTTGGACAATATTAGATTTATCTCGTTGGATTGATAGAAAACTATATCAGCCGGATATTTTAATGTCTGTAAAGTTAGAATTCATAAGAAGAATTTTAGAATTTCTTAATGAAAGTAAAGGAATATCTTTGTCTACCCTTATAATGCGAAAATTCTTATTATTAAAAGCTATTGAGAAGAAAATCAATACCTATAAGCGTCAAGCTTTTCTTAAAGGGTATCAACAGACATTATTCAAAAACCGTGTACCAGTAGAAACAAGTTTTGATTTTTCATATAAATTTGGACAATATTATCCAGTCAATAAGATATATAATGGTAACGTAAAATTTAATAAACACTTCTATTCTAGCATTGCAGCATTTGATGGAAAAGAACATGGTGAAGAAGAAACTTGTGCAATTACAATTGATTCATTACCGGAAGTAAAGTATTGGGTCAGAAATATTGACGGTCATCCAAATTCTTTTAGATTGCCAACATCGACTGATTATTTTTACCCTGATTTTGTTGCAGAGCTTAATGATGGTAGGATTTATGTTATTGAGTATAAAGGTGCTGTTTACTACTCAAACGATGATTCTAAAGAGAAAAATAATATTGGAAAACTTTGGGCAGAAAAAAGTAATGGAAAATGTTTATTTAAAATGGTAACTTCTGAAAAAGAAGCTGGGAAGAATATAAAAGCACAAATACTGGAAGAATTGTAAACTTAAGCTCTAAATATCAAAGAAAAAGGTATAATGTTTTCAAAACAATATACCTTTTTCTTTTTCCTAAAATACAAAATCTTCAGATAAGTCATAAAACTTAGGAATTTCAGGTTTGAATGTTAGTTTGACGGAACCGCAAGCTCCAAATTTATTTTTGGCTACGATTATTTCGGCATTACCATTTTTTACTTCTTGATTAACATCAAAATTATAATATTCATCTCGATAGATAAATATTACTATATCTGAAACCTTTTCCAAGCTTTCAGCATTCTTAAAGTCTACTAATAATGGTCGTTTGTTGTGTCTTTTTTCAATCTTATTAGATAATTGTGATGTTACAATTATCGTAACATAATTTTCTTTTGCAAGCTTCTTGAGTTCTAAGGCAATATCTTCGTTTTCACCTTTTGGAATTAGTTGAAAATAATCAATAAATACAACTTCCGGCTTTTCTTCTTTTATAACTTCTTCTATTTGTTTAATACTCAAGGCTTCATCTTCAACAGATAAACTCCAATCTGCAAGTTTCTCAATTCCATCTGCAAGTTTATCCCATTCGGCATTATTAATATTACCGGTATTTCCTTTTATTTTATAAACCTCGGCATGTTGAAACAAAAGCTTATTGACAACACGTTCTTTATTCACATCAAATGGAAATAGTAACGTCTTTACATTATTCTTCATAAGGTTTTCGATAATAGTATAAATAAAAGTCGTTTTGCCCATTGCAGGTCTTGCTCCAACTGTAATTAAAACATTTTTTCTATTTATTCTCATTAAAGAATCTAAGTCCTCAAAACCACTTCTAAATACTATATTGTTTGGCTCTTTAATATTTCTCCACACCTCTGTTAATAAATCTTTTTCTAACATGTATTTCTCCTTTTTTAAACAATTGTACTTTTTAAGAACGACAGAATAGGGCGTATATAAATATTTTTATTGCCGTCCTGAATTGACGCATAAACTCATTATTATAAAAGTATGATTTAAACTGAACAAGGAGTAAGAATTATGAATAATTATGAACAAAGAGTGTTTTTAAATTATTTAACCAAATTGATTGATGATATAGATTTGGACAGTTATACATTTGACAATGTTTTTTCTTTTTTCTTGAAAGAATTTAAAGTTGATAAAACTTTATTTGAGTTAGATGAAAGAGATGAATTGATTTTAGATAAAGCTTCTCAATTTAGACAATTTAAAAAGACTTTTAGAAGGGTATTGAATGATATACAAAAGAAAATGCCCGTTAGAAATACATCGATTGAAAGAAAATTAAATATATTAAGAAATATTTATTGTCTGAACAAAGATGAGATGGTAATTCTTGAGTTTTGTCTTTTAAAGAAATTAAATAACGTTTTTATGGAATTCTTTACAAGTATAAAAGGTGAAGAAATGGCAACTTTTACTAAAAATGTTTTAGGGATGCGACAAGGCAAAAAAGATAGAGTAATTGATAGTCTTTATTATCGAAATCTAATAACCTCAAGACGTTCCAACTATGAAGTATCATCAGAAATTTTAAAAATTTTCGATAGTTCAAGATGTAATGATACTGAAAAGATAAGCAAAATGTTATTAGGTGAAACGGAAGAAACAACACTTACAAAATCTGATTTTAAACATTTGGAAAAACAACAAAAAAGAGTTGTAAAACTTTTAAAATCAGCTACTAGAAAAAAGGCTAAAGGTGTGAACATTTTACTTTATGGAAGTGTTGGTGTTGGAAAAACTGAATTTGCAAAACTTCTTGCTACTTTAGCTTCTATGCCTATTTATGCTGTAAAAACCGAAAATGATGAGTATGCAGAAGCTTCAAGAGATGATAGGCTTATTGATTTATGTTCGAAACAGTATATTTTGTCAAAATGCAAAAAATCATGTATTCTTTTTGATGAAGCAGAAGATGTTATGAACCGTGGCTTTTCAGAAAGCGGTTCGGCATCAAAAGGATATTTGAATAGAATTTTGGAAAATAATTCTGTGCCTGTAATTTGGACAACAAACAATATCTATGACGTTGATCCTGCATTTTTGCGCAGAATGACTTATGCTATAGAATTTGAAAAGCTTTCAGAAGAAAATAGGCTAGAAATTTGGAAAAAAGTTTTAAAAAAGAATAATTTAAAAGTTAGAGAATCAAAGTTAGAAGAATTAAATAAATCTTATGATATTCCGCCATCATTAATTGCGAATGCTGTTCAGTCAACCAAAATGATTGATGGTGATGAAAACGATTTTGAAGATTTTATCGAAAATGTGGCTCAAATAGTAACAAAAAAGAAAAATGTTAAAATTAAAAAGAGTTTTGAAGCCAAAACTTATGATATAAATCTGGTGAATACCAATATCGAAATGAGCAATTTAACCACAAAAATCAAAAACGCAGGGAAATTTAACTTTTCGCTTTGTTTATATGGTGAACCCGGAACCGGAAAGAGTTATTATGCAAAATATTTGGCTGACAGATTAGGTATTGAAGTAAGTTTAAAAAAAGCCAGTGATTTAATTTCACCATACGTTGGAGAAACAGAACAAAATATTGCAAAAGCTTTCGCTGAGGCAAAATCTAAAAAAGCAATGCTTATCTTTGACGAAGCCGATACTTTTTTGCAAGATAGAAACAATGCAATAAGAAGTTGGGAAGTCGCTCAAGTCAATGAAATGCTAACTCAAATGGAATCTGCTGAATATCCGTTTGTTTGCACAACAAATTTACTTGATACTTTAGATGAAGCAAGTTTAAGACGATTTACGTTTAAAATTAAATTTGATTTTATGACACAAGAGCAGGTTAATTTAGCAATAGAGCATTTCTTTGGAATTAAAAATGCTAACGTAAATCTTAACGGTTTAACAGCCGGAGATTTTGCAACAGTTAAAAAGAAAACTGACTTTTTAGGAGTAAATAATTTAGACGAAATTGTTGAAATGCTTAAAGAAGAAATCAAGGTTAAGAAATCTAAAACCTTGCAAAATTCAGTAGGTTTTTAGTCAGATATATGCTATACTTGAGGCACAAAAGATTTAGGAGTGGTAATGCAAAAGATGGTGAATAAATTAGATAAAATTATAGAAAGTCTTAATGACGAACAGAAAAAGTGTGTTGAAAATATTGATGGGAAATTTCTTGTTCTGGCAGGTCCCGGCACAGGAAAAACTTATACCGTAATTAAAAGATTACAAGCTATGATTTTGCAAGGTGTTGCTCCTGAAAGAATCTTGTGTATGACTTACTCCAGAGCCGGTGCAAGTGAGATGAAAAAGCGTGTTTTGGAAGAACTCGACGAAAATAATAACAACGTAGAAATCCATACTTTCCACAGCTTTTGTAACAAAATTATCGGAGAATACGCAGAAGAATTCGATGTTCCGGCTAGTGTAAAACTGATTCCCGATAGCATTAAAATTTCTCTGTTAAAAGAATGTATTGATGAAATCGACGATGCGGTTTATTATAAAAGCGAAAAAGCCAATAAATATGTATGTTATGGGGCAATTAAAGAGGGAATAGAATATTTAAAAAAATTCAGAATATTAGATAAAAAGGGTGAAACTTTAGAAGCTAATATTAAAAGTGATTCTGAGTGGCTGCCGGCTATAAAGCAATTGGAGTACGAACGAGATTATGAGCCTAAAAGTCGAAAAAATTATGCAAACAACATACAAAAAATAGAGGACAAAATTGGAAAAGTTAGAGAACTTTATAGATTTTTCAACTTATATCGAGAAAAAATGGAGTTAGGCGGATATATTGATTATGATGATATGATTAACTATATCTTAGAAAAATTTGAAAACGCACCTGATTTTGCGGAAAAGATTTCTAACCAATATGATTACATTATTATTGATGAATACCAAGATACAAACAAAGCACAAAATGAATTGATTTTTCACCTTGTTGATAATTCCGCTAAGGGTAATGTATTTGTTGTCGGCGATGATAAACAAATCATTAACGCTGCTCAAGGTTCGAGAATTGATAATATCAAAACTTTTTGGGATAAATATGGTAAAGAAATCGGGGAGCCGATAAAGTTTATTGAAAACAGACGTTCTACGCAAACTATTCTTGATGTTGCAAAAACAGTCGAAGAATTGAATACAGAACTCCTTGATAAAGAAATTAATTTAAAAGCAGTCAATGAAAAAGTTTTAGAACACGAGAAAAAAGTCCGATTAAATGTTTATTATGACGAAGAACAGCAAGCAAACGATATTGTTAAAGAAATTGATGAACTTATAAATTCTGCTGAATGCCCGATAAATAAAGACACGAAAGAAAAAGATTTATCGGAAATTGCGATACTTTCTACAAGCAATGACGAATTGGCTTATTATGCAGAATTATTGCACAACAGAAATATTCCTTACGAATTAAAAGAAGGTAAAAATATTTTTGAAGTTAAGTCTGCAATTGTTTTGTATTACTACTTGCAAACTCTTGTAAATCCGAATGCTTATTCAGATAAACTTTTTAGACTTCTATTATTGCCACCTTTTAGTATTTCGGCAGAATCTTTTACAAAATTATATGAAGAAAGTTCAAGATGTACGAATTTTATTGATGCGATGGTGCGAGTTATACAAGACAAGAACGCACCTGAGGATATCAAACATTTTCTTACTGTTTACAAGAATCTTAAAACAACAAAGTTACAAGGCGAAACAGTTTACAGAGTTGTTTCTCAATGTGCTGCAAAAACAGGAATTTTGGATTTCTTCTTTAATTGTGAAACTAATAAATTAGAAAACATTCAAGCTCTAAAAAGATTTTTAGATGAAGCTTACACATATTCAAGCCAATACAAAAAAGTTAATTTAGAAGATTTTGTAGAATATTTGGATATGCTTCAAAATGAAGGAATTGCACTCAAAATCGAAAAAGAAGAGGGGAAAAGTAATGCCATTCAACTTACGACCTATCAAAGCTCAAAAGGTTTAGAATATACATACGTTTATATGCCAACACTTAAACCTAAAAAATGGGAAAGCAACTCAAGACCGATAATTAAACCTTCTATTCCACTATCTAAAGAAGATGAAAGAGATGAGGACACTTGGAAAACTTACAAACGAGCTGATAAAATCAATAAAATGTATGTTGGTATGACACGAGCAAAACATACTTTAAGACTTTCTTACGTTGGCGGAGATGGTAGCGAAGGACATTCGGCATTGCTTAGAGTAAGTGAAATTTCACCAGAACTTTTAGAAATAAATTCGTTTGTGGAAGACAAAAAAGAACCGCAAATTTATAAGTGGGCAAAAGCATTTACTGTTGAGGATTACGACTACAAGCGTGATTTCAAATCCAGAATTGATGTAGAATTAAACAAAATCAATTATTATTCACCATCACTGATTAATCCTTATATCAAATGTCCGAGAATGTTTTTCTTTGACAAAATTCTTCAATTGAGTTCACCTAAAACCTCAATTCCTGATTCTTTGAACTTTGGTTCTGCCGTTCATAAAGCGTGCGAAAATGCGGTTAAATCGGCACAAGATGAAGGAAAATTTTGGGAAAGTGAAATTTTTGTTGAAGAAGTAAAAAAACAAATTGACAAGTTTGCGTTCTCATCTTTCACTCAAAGAGAGCAATACAAAACAATTGCAGAAACAACTATTAAAGAGTTTTACGAAAAAGATTTGAGTTTAACGGATATCAGTACGATTTATAATGTGGAAAATGATATTATAACCGAGTTTGAGGGTGTTATGTTTAAAGGTTTGCCTGATAGAATAAACCTTGTAGACGGCAAATTTAGGATTTTTGACTACAAAACAGGACGTGCTAAAGATGAAAAAGAAATTTGCCTAACAACGTTTGAAGATGACAGTTTGGGCGGGCATGAGGATTATTATATCCAAATGGGCTTGTACAAATACTTTTTGGAAAAAACTACAGGTAAAAAAGTTGAAGCTACAACTTTTGTATTTCCACAAGAGTTTAGAAAGCCTTGTGTTGTTGAATACACGGAGGAAGATATTGAAAAAATTCTTGATAAATACCGCAAGGCAATAAAAGGTATTCAGGAACAGAATTTTGACCCGACACCAAGCAAAAAGTCTTGTGTTTTTTGTCCTTACCAAAATGACTTGTGTGTTTGCAATCAGTAATCATTATAGAGGAATAAGATATTATGTTTGAGAAAATTGAACAACTCAATGAGCCTTTGTGGATTCAAGAAGTATTATGGAAATGTATTGACTCAGATTCTAAAGATTTAAAATTTGGAATTTGTGACAGCAATAACAACTTAATACTTCCGCTGATTTATGACGAAATTAAAGTTATTGAGTTAGGTCAAATTGCAGCAAAAAATGATAATAAATGGGAATATTTTGAGACTTCATTTAAAAACAATAGACTAAAAGTTAAAAAATTAAATGTATTATATGCCGATACCAAAGGGAATGTTATCAAAGAAATATAATTTTTGTCTATACATAAAGAAGGACAGATTATAACAACCTGTCCAACACGTACGCTACCAAAGATAAGTCTTTGCCGTACACAGAAATTATAACATGTTTTCCCCAAAAAATAACAGACTTCTACCTAACTTGTTTAAAATAATTAACAGTTATTGCTCTTTAGCTAAAATATCAATCATATCTTTTCTGCTTTTATGATTGATATTAGCTAAAAAAGTAATCACATCACCATTAACACCACAGGCAAAGCATTTGAATTGCTTACGTTCGGGATTAACAGACATAGAAGGCTTTAAATCTTCATGAAAAGGACAACATCCCCAATAATATTTTCCTTTCTGTTCCAATTTTGTATATTGAGATATTGTTTCAACGATATCAAGTTCTTGTTTTAATTTTTCTTCTATGTCTGACATTTTTTTAGTTCCTTATTCTTTAGTTTAGTGTAATCTCTCTATAACCCCGTTTTTATATTTATCCTTGTCTATTTCAAATAATCCGGCATTATCTATATTACCAAGTTTTGTCCAAGCTCTATTATCAGGATGTCGAATTTGGTTTAATTTGTTTTTATTATAGTTATCCACAAAGTCTTTATTTATCTTGTTTGGATCCTTTGCTCCTAAAATATATATATGTTCAGCTCCCAGAATCTTATTTTGTAGTTTTTTATTTAATTCCACTTTTTTATTACCCCAAGCGAGTACAACATTTGTGCATTGGGTATCATAATCCATATCCTTCGGATTACCTTCGCCTTTTTTTATGCAATCAACTATTTTTGAATAATCTGGATGTCTGAGAGAATAAACATTCAAAACTTCAATCCCACCATACTTTTCATATTTTTTTGCAATTTTTATACAATTGTTAACAGAAGGATCATTAGAATATTGGTCAGCTGTACTTGGATTAAGCATAATAAATGTAAGTAAATTCTCTTTGGATTCATCCCAAACAGTTTTATAGTAAGTTCTGTATTTATAAGCTATTCCATCTACTTTTAATTTTTCTTTATAAACAGAGTCTATTTCATTTTCCCAAGCACCTTGAAAGGTTACTGTTGTACTGTTCTTTTTTATTGTTTTGCTTTGCATAATAACTCCTACTTTGTCAATATTTATTGTAGCTTCTCGCTACGTCAAATCAGGACGTTTAGTTTACTTCTCCACTGCAAATTATATAATAGGCTCGCCAATATAAAAATATGTCCTAATTTGGCATATCAATAGACTATTATATTAGTATAGGTAGAAAGGAAAATATCATGAAACAAGATTTATTATTTATCGGCATTGGCTTTGCCGGCTGTAAAATTTTATCAAGAACAAATAATAATATTGCTAAACTTTTTATTGATACGGCTCCAAAAATTAAAGAAAAATATGCCGGATTAAGAATTGGCGCTGCTTGTTGCGGAAAGTATTCTGCGGGTGGTGATATCGAATTAGGTCAAGAAGCTATAGAAGAATGCAAAGACGAAATATTAAAATCCGTTCACGAATTCAATAATATTGTAGTTATAGCACCTTTAGGCGGAGGAACAACTTTAGGCGCTACACCAAAATTGATTGAATTATTGATTAACTATAATAAAAATGTTCAATTGATAACGAATTTGCCATTTGATATTGAAGGTGAACGCAAAGCAAATCTATCAAAACTCACTTTGAAAACTATTCAAAAACTTTGTCCGATTAAAGTTCTTGCTAATATAGACTACAGACAATTAACCAACGTAACTTATAACGACGTACTAAATTTACAAGATGAGGTTTATATCAAGATAATAGAAACATTAATCAACTAAATGCTTAATTTTATTGGCATAAACAACAATTTGTGATATATCTAAGTAGTATCAAATTTAAGGATTTTATATGAAAGAACAAAAATTAAACTTTCCTGATTTTTCTACTGTAAAAATGGACGAAAATAACCCCAAATGGGAACAAGCAACTGCTAGAAAAGTGAAAATCTACAAAAAAGATTATGATTTAAGAACTCCATTTGAAAGAGATGCACATAGAATATTGCACTCTAACGGTTATCGCCGTTTGAAAAACAAAACACAAGTCTTTTTTGCTCCGCACAATGATCATATTTGCACCAGAATTGAACACGTTACACACGTGGCATCCGTTGCTGAAACTATTGCTAAATTCCTAAACTTAAACTTGGATTTAGTTAAAGCAATTGCATTAGGACACGATATTGGACACGCACCTTTCGGGCATCAGGGCGAATATATTTTAAGGGATATTGCGAAGGAACATGAGTTAAATGATTTTTGGCATGAAAGAAACAGTCTGCATTTTATTGACGAAATCGAAACACTACCTGATTATGAAGGTTTTCAACAAAATTTGGATTTGACTTATGCCGTAAGAGATGGAATTGTTTGTCACTGCGGAGAAGTTGATGAGAAATCTTTAAAACCAAGAAATGAAGCAATTGATTTGAATGATATTAAAAAAGGTGGAAAACAAGGTGCTTACACTTATGAAGGCTGTGTTGTAAAAATTGCAGATAAAATCGGATATATTGGTCGTGATATTGAAGACGCTATGTCATACGGAATTTTGACACATGAGCAAACCAAAGATTTAGAAACAATTATTCAGCAAACTTATCCAGATGTTAGGGTTTCAGAAATAAATACAACGGTTTTAATGCATAAGTTTATTATAGACCTTTGTCAAAATTCATCTCCTGAAACTGGTTTTTGTTTTTCAGACGAATGTTATAATATGATGAAAACAATCAAGGATTTTAATTATAAAAACATTTATAGACACCCTAGACTAGAACCGTTTAAGGCATACTCAAAATTAGTATTAACCACTATTTTTAATAAACTTGATGAATATTTTGAAAAAGGAATAGAAGATTCGCTCAAAAATGAACAAAATTTATATCCGCTTTTGATAAAGAATTTTGAGGAATGGTTAGTTAAATATTCTAATTATAATCTTGAAGCACGAGAAGAACTTAAATTGAAAAACACTTGTATATATGATATCTTAAACAATAAATCTTATCAAAATGCAATAATAGACTTTATTTCTGGTATGAGTGACAATTTTGCAATAAACTTGTTCAATGAAATAATAAGTTTCTAAGAACTTTATATTTAGGCAAAAGTTTATAGAATTTTATCAAGATTTATTAATACAAAATCGCATCAAACAAAATTGTCAGACTTTTTTTGTTAAAAGGCAATGTATTAATTTCCTATTTGATATACTTTTAATACTTCAATGTTAGAATCTCAGCATTTTCTTTTCATTTTTTGATAATAAAAAATTACCGGAGGGAAAACTAGGCTAACGAAGTTTAAACCTGTGGCAAGATTGTGGCAAAATATGGGCATTAAAATGGAGTATTAATAAAAAGTTCTAAACTTTTCTATAGACTAAATCTTTATTTTTACCCTAGTGAAATATTCGCAGAGAGGCCGCTGACGCGAGTTTACAGGTGGGCTTAAGTATATTTGGATAATAATTTACAATAAAGACATCAATCTCCTTGAAACTCGCGTGAATAGTGACAAAACAAGATTATCTTTGTGGTACTTAAAAACTCGCAGAAATTAAAATTTAAACTCCGCGATTCTTGTAATAGAAATGCCGCAAAATTACAAGTGCTTTATGAAAGTTTGCATATCCTCGTAACTAATTCCACTCTATATTTTAAATGCTACTTCCATTTTATCAATCTCTGATTTTGATAAACCAAACTGTTTTGCAACTGTTTTCCAGTTTTTAATTTTATTTTTCATGTCTAAAATTATAGTTTTAGCGGTTTCTATGCTTATTTCAAAATATTCACAAACTTCTAATGCCAAGTCTAAGGATTGAGAGTTGTCGGTTTCTGTAATATATGTACTCAATACATTTTTGTTATCACAGCTTGGATTTACATCATATAACGGTGAAAGCTTCCACCCGGCTTCGTTTACATACAAAAAACCATGATTTCTTAAATGATCATCTGTATTTGATATAAAAATAGAAAACACTATTCTTTTCCATAATTCTTTCAAATCTTCTTTTGGAACAGCTCCGTTTTGTCTAATTGCATCTGCTATATCTAAATAACTATGTGTTTGAGAATCATTATCAATTGCATTTAACATACTCATTGCTGATAAAAACGGAATTCTGGTATTTCCATTTCTGTCAAATCGCTTTAAAACAATTACGTTCTTCTTTCCGGCTTTATGCAACGACCACTCTTGAATATTTAACCCACAATTTTTTGCAAGAGTGAGAGCAACAGCTTCCCATAAAACATTATTAGTGTAATCATCCTTTTTAGGAAATTTAGCAATGCAAAGATTTCCATCTTTATCAATAACACTAGCTTTAGGTCTTGCACCTCCTAATGAAGAACCTGGAGCTAATAATAGTTGCAAATCGCTATTTCTTTCTTCAAAATCTACAACTTTTTCAGTTGCAGCAAGTAGTTTTGTCAAATTAACTAACGGAGGAATTGATTTTAAATTTCCGGGAAATAAAAAATCATTATTATCTTCCGTTCTAAAACGCAATGCTCCTTGCCTTGCATAATCATTCACATATAAAAGATAGTCTATTTCATTAAGAGTTCTTGGGTTTCTATTTTCATCTTTTGCAATTTGAGCTTCATATCTTCTCATAAGAATTCTCCCCCAAGTGTCTGGAGCAGAATCCCCGAAAGAACCAAACAATGGAGTTTGTCTTGGGTTTACTTGTTTCCCAGCACCAAAGAATAAAGCAGGTTCTAAAGAAAATGCTTTTGGATTTTTTAGCCAATCTTTTGAATATTCAAAATCAGAAGTTTCCCTTCCTCTATTGAAATGTGACCATAGAGTTCCTACAAAATAATTTTCATTACTTAATGATATGTAAACTAGAACTTTCTTATCAGACATTACTTTTTCTCTTCTCTTGTATAATAAACACGTTTAGGTAGATTTTCTTTATCGTACATTTTACCAACAACATCATTGTCCGGTTCTGCAAGATTATAAACATTATCAATCAAGCCTAATACAAACATTACTTTTGTATAAATACCGATAGATACACCTGCATCTCCTTTCTCAACTTTTGTTAATGTAACGTGAGTAATTCCGGCACGTTCTTCAACTAGAGCCATTGTAAGTCGTCTTTTGATTCTTGCTTCTTTTAAATCTGAACCAAGTTTTTGTAATACTTTGTTTACAGGTATTGGTAATTTTGTTTGCTTTTTCATGATTAAGATATACTATAATATACATTATCTAACACTAAATATAGTATAATATATTTTATTCCCCGATTCAAGTGTATTTATATTTTTATTAAATAAAGATAAATACATTCCAAAAATAGTTCCATTGACTCCTCAAACGTCAAATTTTCAAAAAGTTGTGTTTCTGGGAATGTATTGTATATATTGAGTTTTAGAGATTCGCCTTATGCCTAAAATAAACTCCAAAAGCCTCTTTTACAGCTGTCACGCATGAGGTCGCGAGTTCGAGCCTCGTCGTTCCCGCCATTTAAATTAAGAGCCTTATTAAGAGGCTCTTTTTTAGTGTCTAATTGATTTTTAGTGAGTTCGAACCTGCCATTTTGAGAGCGACCTAGTCTATTCATCTCTATTATGTCATAGAATACAGGATACAAGGTTATATCTATGTTTTTGCCTGATGCAATAAAGTTCGAACCAATTATTTCACAAATAGTTCTTTTTTCTGATGGAGTTGCTTCCAAGAAAATTTTGCTTGCATTCTTACAAAACTTCAATATTAAATCAGATTGTTTGTAAAATTCGTCATCAGCTTTATTTATGCATGCCAATTTTTCTAGTAATTGTTCTTTCTCTGCTTTCAACTCTCTATAAGTTTGATTCCATAACTCATTTTCAGCAGAATCAGAACTTTTTAGCATTCGTTTATAACCATTCTGTATCATTTTATCTATTTCTTTGATACGTTTATAGATGTTATCCTGCGTTGCATTACTATAATTATTCTTCAAGTCGTGAACTTCTTTTAAACTATCTTTAACTTCATCTATAAGTTCTTGTGGGATATTTTCTAAACCTTTTAGGATTTCAACTATAAACTTATCTATTTTACCCTCGCTTATATAAGAATCCTTTTTGCAAGTTTTAATTTTGCCCTTACCTGTACAATGGTAGTATATATATTCTTTTCCACTTGGTTTAACTTTTCTTTCTGCGGTATAACTACATCCGCATATACCACATCTGAATAAGCCAATATAAGGAAATTCAATATAATGTTGCCTTGTTGTACTATTTGCATTGTTGAGTTTATCTTGTGCAATTGAAATAATTCTCTACTTATCAGAGGTTCATGCTTCCCATTTGGGTATTATAAATAGCTTTTCAAAAAATAGCTTCCAAATTCATCGTTTCGGTATCTATCAGGGAATTTAAGGCCTGTAACCTACTCGAAACTAACAAATAGCTTAGATTTACCACAATTACCATTGACAATATCTCTAAAATCTATGTTTTACTTGGGATTGACCAGATTTACCGCAGAATCCGATATAAAATGTTGCATTCAGGTCAAATGCTAAAATGCTCTAAAATCAACAAAACTAAATTGGATTATTTGGGTACGCATAGTCCTTAATTTCGCTACAATTTTGTAAACCAAAATTATCGCTCAATCGGACTTAATGCTCTTACGAGTTTCACAACACAGTTGCTCACTCTACCAAAAATCCACCAGTCCCAAAACAGTCCCTTTTGGGACTAAATTCTTCTGTTTTTAATGAATAGAGATGGGGTAAAAAGGCACTAAAAAAGAGCCTTTTCGGCTCTTATTAAAATGGAGCGGGAGACGAGGCTCACTGTGTCTGTTTGCGAGCAGGAAAAGGTGACTAAATGTCACGTTTTCCGTAGAGTTAAAAAAAAATATTTGTCGACTTTATCAAGAGCAAATAGAGGGAGCGACGAAAAGCGTCAGCTTTTCTATGTCGTGAGTTCCGCCTCGTCTTTGATAAATTTGCAATAAAAAAAGTCCCCTTGATAGGACTTCCAATTTCTTAATTTAAATGGAGCGGGAGACGAGGCTCGAACACATGTTTTTGTTTTTAGTGTTCTTAAATTTCCTCCCGTAACCTCTAATATTGTTCAGTCTTAGTCAATTATTCTTTTTGTATCTTTTTGTAATTTTCAGGGACTTTTTGTAAAATTAGTCCCTTTTTAGTCCCATATAATGTATAATAATCTTAAAGAATGTTCAAGTAAATAATTGTATCAGCAAAAATAGGTTATTATGTTTGAAACGAAAGAAATGTTAAAGAAATTTTTTAATCCTACTATCTTAAAACAAAATCTTATTATAGCATCTTTATTTATTGCTGTATTTGATAATTTTAAAACAAGTATCATAAATAGAGTAAAAGATTTTTATTTTAGTGTTGGACTATTTGATGAATATGAAAAATGTGTTTTAAGTAAAGTAAAAACAAAAAATAATAAACAAATAAAAGCTACCTTACTATGGCTAAAAGAGAATAATATTATAACTGAAATCGACGAAGATTTATTTCTCGAATTAACAAACATGAGAAATGAATTAGCACATGAAATGAACAAAATGCTAATAGAGGGTTTCCCTGAAAGTATAAATGAACTCTATGCTAAAATGATAAATCTTTTTAGCAAAATAGAAAAGAAATGGATTATAGAAATAGAAATCCCAATTAACCCACCAAATGTCCTTTATGATGATATTGATTTGAATGAAATTACCTCAATGAACATTGAATTTATAAAAATTATGACAGATATTGCATTTACGGCTAATGATGAATATCTAAAATTAATAAACGAAAACAAATATTTGCATACATATAGTTTTTAGGTCTTGTTCAATATTTTTATTGAACAAGACAAATAATATTACAATTTTACATTTTCTTTCGCTTTTCTGATAGCATCTTCTACCGTGCCTGTGTGTTTTGTATAACTTGCTAAAAAGTCCGAATTGAATTTTTGATTATTGGCAATTGTTTCGTTGGAAGTAAAATCGCTAATTGATTGTCCGTAGATTTCAAACGGTT